>CAZTHJ010000122.1:0-4489 GCA_964613565.1 uncultured Dehalococcoidales bacterium
CATCGGTCTTACCTGTGACGATTACAGAGGCGACTTCAAAACCGCTCTCGTCGCTGAAAAAGACCTTCGTGGCCAGTGAATTCGGCCCGTGTGTGTTGTATCTAATCTCCATATATTTCCCCTCCCGAGAATGATAAAATGGTCATTTTCAACCCCCTTTATCCCCCAGTCCTGGGGGAAATATGGACATTGGGGACACCCCCAGACCCCCGGCAGGAGGTATCCTGCACCTCTTTTCAGCAGTCTCCTCCCAGCAATATTTTGTTTAGTTTACCAAGCAGGTATTCTAAATTGCAAAAGGGTTTCAATAGTTATCCGCGTCCAAGGTTTGTCTCTATTGAGTTATCGGCAACACAATGGTCTCCAGTCGAGTATGAAAAGCGATGCGGTTGCCATGCAGGGGCATGACAAGGTAAATAGGTGGGTAAGGTCAAAGATTAATCCTCTGAACTCTTTTTCTCTTCTTTTGGCTCCCTGGAAGAATTATTTTTCGTTTTATCTACCGGACGGAAAAACTTTGCTATCCTGCTTTTAAACTCAGCAGACATTGAAGCTGCCCTTGATGGAGAGACATGTTCCTTCCCCAGGATAATCTGACTGAAGGCTCTCTCAAGCTGGCCGTGAATATCAAAGGCAAACCACAATATTATGTAAATAATTATAGCTGCAAACAATAAGGGAAAAACCAGAGCAAACGAGCCAAGGGCAAAAAGTCCCAGAAGATAGGGAATAAACCATATCGCTACCAAAACAGTCAGAATTATTACTACTGTATCCCGGATGATTATACGGAGAAAATTTGCCCTCGAAGCCTTAACTGGAAAGGTACGATTAATTAACAGCCCTGAAGCCATATGAGCTATGTTGCGGACATTCCGCCATATTGCAGCAAAGCAAGGCAAACACAGTATGAGCAAGACGAGGCTGAATAATAAACCAATGATGTCAATACTCATACCGCTAAACTCAGACAGCCTGGGAACATAACCAAGTGCAAATGTTCCAATGCTTATTAAAACCACTATGATAAGCGCGTTTACTACAATAGACTTAGTTGCATGCTGAACAATATGGGCAGCCACACTATCCGTGGAAAAAATCTTGCGTATTGCCTCCAGCCAGTCTCCCATACGAGATATATATGCTTTTAATAACAAAGGGGATTTACGGTTAAGGAAACGCGTTACACTCTCTGAAGAACGCATAATATATGGCGTGGTGAAAGAGGTAAAGGCCGTTACCAATGCGATTACAGGATAGAGGGGAGCTACAACAATTCCCCGATCTACACCTGTCTTGGCAATAATCAGCGAGAACTCTCCAATCTGCGGCATGCCCATTCCCACATTCAGGGACGTCCTACCATCATGCCCTGATAAAAAAGTCGCTACGGTATTAATGAAAACCTTACCCACTACAAATACCAGAAACACGATCAGGGCGGGGATAATAAAATTGCCGACCTGATCAATATTAATCAACATCCCTATGGACACGAAAAAGAGTGCAGCAAACATGTCACGCACCGGACCGATGACCTCGGTGACCGCCATGGAATAGTCAGTATCTCCTATGATGGTACCCATAAGGAATGCACCGGCGGCGACGGATAAACCCAGGTAATTTCCTAATAAAGCCAGTGCAAAGCACAATCCGAGGCCCGTAATCAGCAGTACCTCTTTAGATTGAAACCGATTAACAAATTTCATCAGCCTGGGCACAATGAGTCTACCTATAACCAGAGTTGCCAGAATGAAGATAACCAGCCTCAGTATCACAACACCAATATCGCCCAAATTTGCTACCCCGGTGCTGGCTATCTGTGAGAGCAATGCAACTATGGCTACAGCTGCAAAGTCCTCGACCACAAGTATGCCTACGATAAGTCTGGAGGATAAAAAGTGCAGCCGTCCCATGTCCCTCAATACCTTTACTATTATGGCAGAACTGCTTATATGTAAAGCAGCGCCAAGAAAAAGGGCATCCCTACCTGACCAGCCCAGTAGTTTACCCACTACATAACCCAAGGAAATCATGGTAATAATTTCTATGCAGCCGATGAGTATCACCGACATGCCAACCTTGCGAATCTTGTTCCAGCTAAATTCCAGGCCTATGGCGAATATAAGCAGCACAATCCCCAGGTCTGCCAGTAGATTTATGGTATCCAGATTGGTCACAAAGGGAAACGGCAATGTGTATGGACCTATGAGCAGGCCAGCAATCAAATAGCCAAGTATGACTGGCTGTCGCAGCTGCCTGAATATGAGTGTGACTACCCCTGCCACAACCATGATTACGGCAAAATCTTTTAATAATGAAATCTCTTCCATTTCCAGCAGCCTAGAAGCTAAGAGTGCCCCGCTTTTTGCGATATCATCGAGAGTATTCCATCAATATGCGCGGGCAATAGGTATTTTAATACATTATGCTCAGTTAGTATATATATCCTTCTGGGAAATTCTTGCATAATGGATTCCAGGAAAAATATCATCTGCCAGGGTAAGAAATGGGCAGCACAATATTTATTTCACTTCTGAAATTATTCCAACAAGCAACAAAGCCGGGTGAGTTCTTTCCAGAAGTCATTAACCTTAACTGATATCGGGTGTGCTATAGGGCAGTGACATCATTACCTGCAATATCAAATCCATCTATTATTTTATATAATTGGGTGAAGTATTTTGGTTTTTATCTTTGATGTCTGAAGATTTGAATACTGATACCGGCCGCAAAAGAATCTGGGGGCTGCATCCAAATGTATTCTTCCTGGGTATTGTCAGCCTGCTGACCGATGTCAGCAGTGAGCTGATATTCACCCTTGTCCCGCTGTTTTTGAGCAATGTGCTGGGGACGACCACAACCATTATCGGTTTTATCGGTGGTCTATCCGACAGCATCGAGGGCATTTTAAAAATTTTCAGCGGGTTGTTAAGCGATAAGATACGCCGTCATAAGTTCCTGGCAGTAATAGGCTATGGCCTGGCTACTATCGCCAAACCCTTTATGTATCTGGCCTCCAGCTGGGGCGCAGTCTTATCTATCCGGCTGACTGATCGAGTGGGCAAAGGTATCCGCACTTCGCCGCGCGATGCCCTGATAGCCGAATCGGTCTCATCTAAAGATCGGGGGCGGGGCTTTGGCCTGCACAGGGCCATGGATACCACCGGTGCTTTTCTGGGTCTGGCAGTAGCGGCCGTTATCATCTATATGGTCCAGGGCGGAGGAACAATGCTCAGCCTGCGGAGCTACCACTGGCTGGTGCTGGCGGGAACCATTCCAGCAGTGCTGGCAGTAGTAATGCTGTTAATTTTTGTTAGAGAGAAAAAGCACCCGTCAGGTTATGGCCCACAACATAGATTTCCTCTGTCCAAACTAAAGGGCGGATTTGATACCCGCTTCAAAATATTTCTCATTATCATGGCAGTGTTCACCCTGGGTAATTCCAGTGATTTCTTCGTCATACTACGTGCGCAGAATCTGGAGGTGCCACTGATCCAGGTAATAATCATGCTCGCCCTATTCAACGTTACTTACGCCCTTACCTCGTTACCCATGGGGATATTATCGGATAAGGTCGGCAGAAGGCGGGTTATTGTACTGGGCTGGCTTATTTATGGTCTGGTTTATCTGGGATTTGCCCTGGCTTCAAGTCTATGGCAGATGTGGCTGCTGTTTGCCTGCTACGGGTTTTATTACGGAATGGTGGAAGGGGTGGCCCGCGCTTTTGTTGCCGACCTGGTACCCGAGGAAAAGAGAGGCACCGCCTACGGACTATTTAACGGCGTGATGAGCCTGGTTCTGCTGCCAGCCAGCCTGATTGCCGGATGGCTGTGGGATGTAGTAAATCCGGCAGCACCCTTTTTCCTTGGTGCGGGGCTGGCATTTCTGGCCTGCATAGGCCTGCTTACTTTGATAAAAGAATAAATGTCATGCTTATGCCTTTTAATGGTGCTTTGCCGCTTCGGCCTTTTCAGCCTCAGCCCTGGTCTTATGCACCGTTTTATCCGGATGGTTGGGTGGAGCATATATGGTATACAGCTTCAGCTTTTTGCTCTTCGAGGTATTGATTACATTATGGTATGTGCCCGCGGGCACTATTACCGCCTCGCCATTTTTAACCACATGCTTTTCCTTTCCAGCGAAAACAAAGGCTGCTTCTCCCTGCTCAATGCGGAAGAACTGGTCCACTTTGGCGTGCACTTCATTGCCTATTTCTTCACCGGGCTGCAGGCACATCACCACCAGTTGAGCATACTTGCCTGTAAATAACACCTGCCTGAAATAGCCATTGTCCAGAGTCTGCTTTTCAATTGGTCCAACGTACCCTGCCATAATTTCGCCTCCTTGTTCCATCTGCTGATAAGATAGTTTGATTATATGCAGTTTATTAACCCCCTGCAAGTCAGTTTCCCTGCTTTCACTCCATGCGTGCAGCACGATCAGTTATTAAAATTGGCCTGCTTCAGGCCAGAGCACCTGCACAGGT
>CAZTHJ010000123.1:0-4487 GCA_964613565.1 uncultured Dehalococcoidales bacterium
GAAAAGCAGCGGACAGCGCAGCATACTTTTTATCGATGAAATACACCGTTTCAGCAAGGCGCAGCAGGACGCCGTACTGCCATATGTGGAAAACGGCACCGTGATTCTGATCAGCGCCACCACGGAAAACCCCTCTTTCGAAGTTATCTCCCCTTTGCTTTCCCGCAGCCGCGTCTATACCATGTATGCCCTCAATGACGACCAGATTGAAACCATTATCAATCGCGCCCTGCGGGACGAGGAAAAAGGCATGGGCAAACTAAATGTGGCACTGAGCGAAGAGGCGAAAAAATTTCTCGTCAATATGTCCAACGGCGACGCGCGCGCCGCTCTGAACACGCTGGAGATGGCAGCCATGTCCACGCCTGCGGACAGTGAAGCCAGGCGTATGCTGAACCTGAAGACAATAGAGGAATCCTTTCAGCACCGCGCCCTGCTTTATGATAAAAGCGGAGACCAGCATTATGACCTGATTTCCGCCCTGCACAAATCGCTGCGCGGCTCCGACCCGGATGCCAGCCTGTACTGGCTGGGCAGAATGCTGGAAGCAGGTGAAGACCCGCTGTATATCGTACGCAGGATGATACGTTTTGCCTCCGAGGACATAGGCATGGCAGACCCACAGGCCCTGGTCATTGCCATGGCAGCACAGCAGGCTGTGCATTTCATCGGCATGCCGGAAGGCAACCTGGCACTGGCCCAGGCCGCGGTTCATCTGGCCACAGCCCCCAAAAGCAATGCGCTTTACACGGCCTACGACGCGGTGCGCAAGGATATTGACTCCACGAGGAACGACCCCGTGCCGCTGCACCTGAGAAATGCGCCCACCAGCCTGATGAAAAACCTGGGCTATGGCAAAGACTATCAATACCCACATGATCACCCCGACCATTTCGTGGAGGAAAAATACCTGCCGCCGAAATTACAGGGAAAGACATATTATCACCCATCAGATCAGGGCTTCGAAAAAACAATCAGAGAGAGAATCAAGATGTGGTGGCAGAATAGAAAGGATAAGCATTGATGCAGCAAAAAGCGGTCTCCTTCCCCAGCGGCAAACTGACCTTATGGGGATACCTGTACTACCCCGACCTGAAAGGGCCTTTTCCCGCTGTAGTCCTGCTGCACCCGCACCCGCTCTACGGCGGCTCCATGAGCAATAACGTTATCAGGGAAGTGGGCAGTGTGCTGGCAGAGGCAGACATGATCGCGCTCATGTTTAATTTCCGCGGCGTGGGTAAAAGCACGGGCACCTTCGACGAGGGCAGGGGCGAAGGTGAAGATGCCGCGGCAGCGCTGGACTGGCTGGCCCAGCAGCCGAATGTGGATGCAGGCAAAATGGGGCTGTGCGGATATTCCTTTGGCGGCGGTATCACGGCACGTGTGGGCTGTGAGGACAGCAGGGTCTCTGCACTGGCCATGATCGCCCCTTTCTTTGTTGTACAGCATGATTTACATTCCTGCCGGAAACCAAAGTTTTTCATCACGGGGGAAAAAGACGATGTCATCTCGCAGGAGGCGATATCCTCGGCTTTCAGGGAATGCCCTCAACCCAAAGAAATGAAGCTCTACCCGCAGGCCGACCATTCCTGGTTTGGGTTCGAAGAGGCCATGGCACGGGATGTGGCAGGTTTCTTCCAGAAAGCACTCCGCAGATAAAGGCAAAACCCGGCATACCTGTTGTATTCTTTTAATGAGATTGGCCGAGATATTCTTTTTTATGCTATTCCTCTCATCCGATATGTGGCAAAAAGGCTAATCTAAACTATTCCGCTCACGCCTGCGTTTAAATATGCATGAAATATGAGGTTGAGTATGTGACGAAATCAGGACATGGTTTGAATATTGACAAATCAAAGCTACGGGTCTAATATCAATTCTATTACCGGGAGGTGCCATGCATAAATTTATCATCCGCTTTGCTGCCCTGATACTAATCCTAGCGCTGCTGAGCTCCTTCGGCTGCGCCAGCAACTCTACACAGACTGGAACAGTCATGCCTGGGATAGCACCGCCTGCTCCGGGAGCCCCTTCCAGGGGGGGCGACCTGGCTTATGATGAATCAGGCACAGGAAGCGCTGCAAGCCCTGCAACTGACCGTAAGATAGTCAAAACCGGGGCTATCACGCTGGTGGTCGACAGCATCAGCGATAGCATGGCCAGGATCACTGCGCTGGCGGCCGAACTTGACGGCTATGTGGTGTCTTCAAATATGTATGAAGGGGATAGGGGGCTCAGCGGACGCCTCGCCATCCGCATTCCCGCCCCCAAATATGATGAAGCCTTCAGCAAGCTGCGCAAAATGGCGGTCAAGGTGCCTTACGAAAATATGCAGAGCCAGGATGTAACCGAGGAGTACACCGATCTCCAGGCCAGGCTAAAAAACCTGGAGGCCACGGAACAGCAGTATCTCGTTTTGCTGGACAGGGCGCAGACCGTGGAAGATATACTCAAGGTGCAATCAGCACTCTCCAATACCAGGGGGCAGATCGAGAGTATCAAAGGCCGTATTCAGTATCTGGAGCGCACCAGCGACATGTCGCTGATTGAAATCACACTGCAGGAAAGCAAATCCATCCAGGGCGAAAGCTGGAACGCGCTGGAAACATTTAAATCGGCATTAAGCGGGCTGGTAGCATTCGGCAAAGTGCTGGCCAATATTATCATCTGGCTTATCATTTTCTGCCCGATCTGGATCATCATCATTGTAATAGTACTGCTGGTGAGAAGAAGACAGAGAAGAAAGAAGAATATGGGTTCTCTTGAGAAAAAGACCTAGAAAATAGACTTAAACCCAGCATAAAACCCGGATTCCTCAGTCAGATCCGGGTTTTTTTATGGCGGTAAAATGGCTATGCCAGCCACCAGGCGATCCCTATTCCCAGCAAAGCACCGATCAAAATCTCAATTCTTGTGTGACCGATAAATTCCTTCAAGCGTTCCTCAAATTCCTCATTACCCTTGAAAAGCTCATTAAGTATCTTATTCAGCACAACTGACTGCGACCCCACTGTTTTCCTCACACCGCCGGCATCATACATCACGATGAGGGCGAAAATAACGGAAAAGGCAAAAATGGGAGATGTCCAGCCCTCGATTTTGCCCAGTGTAACTGCCAGAGCCGTTACGGTGGAGCTGTGCGAACTGGGCATGCCGCCCATGCTTACCATCTGGGAAAACTGCAGGCGCTTTTCAGTGATAAGGGTAATCACCAGTTTGCCAAACTGGGCGATAAACCAGGCAATCCCTGGAACAATAAGAAACTTATATTCCTCAAAAAATAGCATATACTGCAAAATTATAGAATATTTGTCATGGCGGGGTGAAATCAGAGCAATCTTTTGGAAGCCGTGATCTTCCTGGAGATTTTGGCCCGCTTTTTACGCAAGGGTGGTTGTACAGGGTTATTGCTTTTCCTTGTTGAATTCCTCTGCCGCCTTATCCCCAGCCATTTGGACTCAGCATTGGCATCATCCGGGTCGGCGCCTGTGAGGTTTTTGGTGATCGCCCGCAGGGAATTGAGCATCCTTACGGTAAAGAAACCCGCATCTGCTTTTAGGCCCAGGCCCGCGATGATTTTCTGCTTCCTGATCCAGGGAAGATTGCTGTATAGTTCGCACTGGCAGACGGGCTCATCACCGTACCAGATACCATTTTTGGTAGCCGTCATCTGCAGAGGACAAAGAGGCGCTTCCGGTGTTTTACAGGGCTCCATCAAATTGCATAGACGCTCATTCATTGCCGCTGCCTCCGCATTTAACCTCAGTTTACAGAAACATATATCATTTGTCTATACAAGAAAGCGGGCAGCAACAGACTATTTTGGGGACGCTGCTTATGCCAGCCTTTAAATCCTCTCCAGCAGGAGGCGTTCAAGGAGGGAATTAAAGAAATAAATGCTCTATGAGGATTTTAACGCCGATGATTATCAGCACTATACCTCCGACAAGCTTGGCATATCTGCCGAAAACCATACTTATCTTTTTCCCCAGCCAGAAACCCGCAGCACTTACTATGAAAGTCACCACTCCAACAGTGACACCCGCGCCCACAATGCTGATCTGCAAAAAGGCAAAGCTTAAACCAACTGCCAGCGCATCAATGCTGGTAGCTATTGCCAGGGAAATCAGCAGCCATCCCCTGCTGATATCAGATTCAGCCCTGTCTTCTTTTTCATCACGAGCAAACTCCCAGATCATCCTGCCGCCGACAATACACAGCAGTATAAATGCCAGCCAGTGATCGAATGATTGGATGATTTCGACAAAAAAACGCCCGGCGAACCATCCAGCGACAAGCATGAGAAACTGAAAAAGCCCGAAGGTAAAAGCAATGCGCAGCAGTTTGATATAGTATTTGCCCTGCTGTACAGCGCCCGCCCCCATCGATACGGCAAAACAGTCCGCCGAAAGGCCCAGGGCAACCAGCAAGAGAGATAACAGGTCCATTATGTAAATTTGATTGCGTTCACTAGATAAAACCACCGC
>CAZTHJ010000124.1:0-4468 GCA_964613565.1 uncultured Dehalococcoidales bacterium
CTGCCATTAGAGATTGGAAGTGTCGTTTTCAGACAGCCTCCGCCGTTAACGTTCTATATTGCAGGGACATGCCCAGGTTTTAAAGCCCCCTAATAACTATCAGAGCTACCGTTCTATGTTGCAGGGATGCCTCATGCCTGCCCATCAGCAGCGCCTTATTTGAGTACCGTACAGACCTCGCTTACAGGCTTCCTGCTGTTGACCGGGTTTTCAGCCGGGTAGCCCACGGGTATCAGCGCTACAATGTCCTGGTCGGCCGGGATACTGAGCAGCTTTTCCAAATCGGCCTTGGCCTGCAGCGGGCCGGTCATCCAGGTAGCGCCCAGCCCCATCTGATGCAGTGCCAGCAGTAGATAGGAAATGGCAGCGGCTACCGATTGAATGCGCGCGCTGACGATCTGTAAACTTTCCAGTATCTGCCTGGCATGGGAGTCGGTTTTGGCCCGTTCCGCTATGGCCTTTTCCATGGGATTCTGCATTTTTTTGCAGGTGACTACGATAAAAGCCGGCGCGCTGCGTATGGTCTTGAACCTGGCCTGCAGCAATCCGCCCGGCGGCGTGCCCGGAGGCTGGGGAGGCTGTGCCCCGGCCAGTTCCGGCCAGGCTATGACAGCGGTCATGACCTTCTGGATTGTATCCGCAATGGACTCGATGATGCCCCTGTTCAGAATAACATAGAAATGCCAGCCCTGGGCATTGGCCCCGTTGGGCGCCCAGGTAGCCAGCTCGATGGCCTGCATTAGAAGTTCCAGCGGTACTGGTTTATCCTGCATGACACGAATTGAACGGCGTCCCCTGATGAGTTCCGCCAGATCTAAAGTTTCCATTATATGATCCCCCTTTTTTTGCTGCTGAATATTATGAATTAATCCGCCTCAGTATGCAAATAATTCCCTGCATAAATATGACAAAGTCCTCACTGGAAGCTAATTCTTTAACAAATCTCAGTTTTTCCCTAAAATAACGCCATGCAAAAAGATATAGTTGCCGCCATCCGCGGGGAACTCGAAGAGCAGGCCGATGCCAGTACAAAGGACATGGCGCAGCACTATTTCAAGGAAAAGGTTGTTTTCTACGGCGTCAAGACCGCCCTTGTGAGCAGGATCGCCCGTATTTATTTCCAGCAGGTCAAACACCTGAGAAAAGGAGAGATTTTCATCCTGTGCGAAGAGTTACTCAAGTCGGGCTATAGCGAAGAGGCTTTTATCGCATCTGCCTGGTCTTACAATCTGCGCCAAAAATATGAAGAGGCCGATTTTGCCATCCTGGAAAACTGGCTGTATAAATACGTGGACAACTGGGCCAAGTGCGACACGCTGTGCAACCATACCATAGGCGCGTTTATGGAAAAATACCCGCAGTATTTGCAGAACCTGAAGGCATGGGCCAAGCTGGATAACCGCTGGCTGAGGCGGGCGGCGGCCGTGAGCCTGATCATACCGGCCAGAGCGGGAAAATACCTCGATGATATCATTGAGATTGCGGATATCCTGCTGCTGGACGGGGACGACCTGATACAGAAAGGCTATGGATGGCTGCTAAAGGAAGCCAGCCGCAAACACCAGGGGGAAGTCTTCGACTATGTAATGCGGCACAGGGCAGTAATGCCGAGGATCGCGCTGAGGTACGCCATCGAGAAGATGCCCGCGGACTTGAAGCACCGGGCAATGAGCAGAGCTTTATAGGGCAAAAAACTACTTAGCGCGGTTATCAACGGGTCTGAATTATGAGAAGCGCTGCGCCCTGTCTCGACGTATCTGCATCATGAGCATGGCCACAGTCAGCACGAGAGCCGCTGCAAAAAACAGGGCGAGGAACCAGTAGCTGTACTGATATGACCCGCTGAGGTCCCTGACCAGGCCGGCCAGATAAGGTCCCGCAAACATGCCGACATTGTTGACAGTGTTAGTGATACCAAAGGCCAGCGCCAACATTTCATAGCTGACCAGAGAAGGCACGATGGAGCCCATGGCCGGCGAAAAGGCAGTGGCAAATATGCCGAGGAGTATCACCCACAGGATCACATACTGGATAAATGATGCCAGGAAAAAAGTGGCAATACCCGTACCTGCAATGCCGATAATAAGCAGGATATGCTTGTACTTCAACCTATCCAGCAAAAAGCCGGCAAAAGGTCCCAGAATAACGTGTACACCCAGGATAATGCTGGTAATGGCGCCGGCAATCCCCAGCGTGTATCCGCTGCTGTAAATGTAATCGGGCAAAAAAGCGACCACGGAAAAAATACCTGAAGAGACAAGTGCCCAGATCATGCCCATGACCCAGATCCAGCGTCCCGCACGGAAGATGCTGCGAAAGGCCAGCGGCGCCTTGGCAGCGCCTGCAGGGCTTGACTCAGCAGGAAGTCGGAAATAGAGGACAAACAGTATCAGGGTAATGATAATTATAATCATGGTAATGAGGATGGTCGCACGCCAGCCCCAGGTCAGTCCGGCCGTGCCAAAGCTGACTAGGGAGAGGAAAAATGCCAGCAGCATGCAGGTGCTGTAGATGCTCATAGCCAGGCCCAGGCGGCGATGGCGGAACCAGACAGCCACGCCCTGCAACCCGATAATGGGCGCTGCCACTGCGCCGATGCCAATGAGGGTCCTGCCCAGTAGCAGCACTGGGAAAGCCCGTGCCAGTATAATCGTGATAGAGCCTGCGACCATGAGAGACAAGGAGACCAGCCCCAGCTTTTTGGGACCAAAGCGCAGGGATAAAAAACTGAGCGGGATGGAGAGGAAGATAGCCGGCATGCTGTAGATGGACATGAAGAGGCCCAGCTGCGCATGAGAGAGGGCCAGCTCCTCGATGATAAGACTGGAAACCGGCGGCAGTGCCTGAAAGGCGAGGGTAACGCTGAAAACATACAGGCACAGGATAGCCAGCTGGCCCCAGGGGGAAGCTCGTACAGGCATGATGGCGTGAATGTTAACAGATTAGTCCATTTTTGAAAAACCGGACATCCTGCAGAGACTTAATTTGAGCTAGTCCCAGCAGGACACAGGCAGATGCCTGCCCAGGTCAGGAGGCCAGCACCTTTGCAACAGCCTCGCGCATCTGTTCAAGGGTATATGGTTTGGGGATAATGCCCTTAAATCCATATCTGGCATATTCTGCGGTGATGGATTCATCGGCATAACCGCTGGAGACAATGGCTTTCACTGCGGGATCTATCTCGGTCAGCCGCTGCATAACCTCCCTGCCTCCCATACCGCCGGGAATGGTCAGGTCAAGAACGACAAGTGCAAAGCCCTGTCCCGCATCCCGGGCAGCCTGATATCTTGCAATAGCCTCGGCGCCATCTGCGGCATACTCAACCTGCATAAAGCCGATCTTCTGCAGCATGCGCCCTGCAACTTCTCTGACGACCTGCTCATCATCCATAACCAGCACTTTTCCCCCGACCGATACCGCAATCGTATCCCTGCGGCTATCTACCGTGCTTGCTCTTTCCCTGGAGGCAGGCAGGTAAACATAGAACTTTGAGCCGGTAGCCACTTTTGATTCAACGCTGATATAGCCTCCATGGTTACGCACAATGGAATAACTGGTGGCCAGGCCCAGCCCGCTCCCTGTCTGCTTGGTGGTGAAATAGGGGTCGAAGATCTTATTCAGGTGACTGGAAGGTATGCCGGTGCCATGATCAACGACCGTAATCCTGAGATAGTCTCCCTGCTCCAGGGGCAGGCTTTTACCCAGGCTCTGTTCCTTGGTCAGCGTGATGTTCTCGGCAACTATCTGGAGGCTGCCTCCCATGGGCATGGACTGGCGTGCATTGATGACCAGGTTGCTGATAACCTGGCTGATCTGGCCCGTATCAATATTAACCTGCCAGAGGTCAGCGGGCAGGGAAAACTGGCACTGCACATTGGAGCCCCTCAAGGTAAAAGCTGCCGTTTCCCTGATCAATTCCTCTGCGGAAGTAAGTTTCCTGACAGGCGCTCCGCCCCTGGCAAAGGTCAGCAGCTGCTGGGTGAGGTCCTTGGCGCGCATGGATGCCTTTTCTGCCTCCTGCAGGGCATTGCCGACCTCATCACCCGGCGGTATCTCCATACGGGCCAGGCTGATATTGCCCAGAATGGCAGTCAGAATATTATTAAAATCGTGAGCAATACCGCCCGCCAGTATGCCCACCGATTCCAGCTTCTGCAGGCGGCTCTGCTCTTCCTCACTTCGCTTGCGGTCTGTGATATCAATAAAGCTTCCCAGGACGGCTCTCCTGCCATTGAATTCAATGGCGGCCATTGATTCGGTAGCCCAGCGCAGCTCCCCATTCTTCGTCAAATACCTGTATTCATAGGGGTCCGACCTGTGGCCTTTCAACCGTGCAATGGCGTTTTGCCTGACAAGTTCACGGTCTTCGGAATAGACAAACTGCAGCGCATCCTTTTCCCTGACTTCATCCATGTTTTGATAGCCGCCGATTGCGAGGAAATAAGGATTGACAAGCTTGAATTTGCCG
>CAZTHJ010000125.1:0-2812 GCA_964613565.1 uncultured Dehalococcoidales bacterium
TTTAATGCCTTATCTGATATTACCTGATTAACGCTCTAAAGGGAAAATAACGGTTTACTTTCTTCGTCATGGCGAGAAGCATAGCGACGTGGCCATCCCACCTGTTTCTTTCAACTGTTTTTGGGCGAACAGTTCGGTATCCGCACCGCCCCCGAACTGTTCGGCTGCCGCAGCATTCATTTTCCAGATTTTGATCCTGCATCTCCATTAAACCCCATTGCCAAAAATACAAAATAGACATTCTTCGAATAATGTATCTTTAATAAAGAATTAAACCAATATATACTTGTCATTAGTAAATCTTTATTAAAATACGCTAAAATCAATATTCCAGCAAGGCCAAAATGACATATTTTCGGGTTTTATAGTATGGTTTCCCGTCTACGGCAGTGAAAGGGAAGCGATCCCCAAATGTTGCATACGTGAGGACGACAAATCAGAGTGGAGTGAGGACGACATATGGGACGGCGCCCGCGGACAGATTTAAAAATGCTGCTAGATAGCCGATATGCGATAATATTAAAAAGTGTCTTTTATCCATATTAGTCTATAAAACCGCTATCTTCTAGAGTAAACCGGACTATTCTAAAAGGGAGGGGATCGTGAATAACAAGGTCTTTCTAATAAAATCAACGGGATGGGGAAGCGGCGATGACCAGCTCGGTGAAATACTGATGGCAAACTTACTGCGCCTGCTGGGTGAAAATGAAAACAGGCCCGCCTCCATATTTTTCCTCAATGCAGGAGTGAAGCTGTGTTGCTCCGGATCCCCGGTCCTGGAACATCTCAAACGGCTTCAATCCATGGGCGTCGAATTGCTTTGTTGTACGACCTGCCTGGAGTTTTTTGATATTACTGAGAAGCTGGAGGCAGGCAAACCTACCACCATGGTCAAGGTGATCCAGGCCATGCTGGAAAATGCCGTAGTGACGCTCTGAGGCCAATATATTATGGCCTTGAATTGTCATTCTCGGATAGGCAGTATCCGGGGAACCCTTCACCATCCCTCTCCCTGCCTCATGCAAAGAAACCTGTCCTGCGCGCTGAATTGCATAAAACTATAGCTTGTAACTAAGGATACAGAAAGTGAGGTGATTCACCGCTGCGCGGCGAACCGGGTAATGTGGAAGGGATTCCCGCGTCCGGAGGCCGCGAGAATGACAAAAAAGGCAGAGGCCACAGGCGCTGAGCCCCGGGATTCCCGGGCTGACGACCAAGGATGAAATGGCCAGTGTCACAGCGGGGTTTTAACCCCGCCAGGCAGGGCTGAAGCCCTGCCATTACATTATTCATGGTGACAGCGTCCTACCTTCTGTCCGGCTTGTCGTTGTCCGCGTCGCGCGTCAGCGTGGCGAGGAACTCGGCATTGTTCTGCGTCTTTGACAGGCGGTCCAGCACCCTCTGTGTCACGTCCACATTGCCCTTGCTATCGTCTGAAAGCATGCCCACGATGCGCCTCAGCAATAATATCTGCTTCATCATCTCCGGGCCGAAGAGCAGCTCCTCGCGCCTGGTGCCGCTGGCGAGGATATCGATGGCGGGGAAGATCCTCTTTTCCGCCAGGTGCCTTTCCAGGTGGATTTCAGAGTTGCCGGTGCCCTTGAATTCCTCGTAGATGAGCTCATCCATGCGGCTGCCGGTATCCACCAGGCAGGTGGCGATGATGGTAAGGCTGCCGCCCTCCTCGATATTCCTGGCAGCGCCGAAAAAGCGCTTGGGAGGATAAAGGGCCACGGAGTCGATGCCGCCGGAGAGCGTCCTGCCGCTGGGCGGCATGGCCAGATTGTAGGAGCGGGTGAGGCGCGTGATGCCGTCCAGCAGGATAACCACGTCCTTGCCGATCTCCACCAGCCTCTTGGCACGCTCCAACGCCAGCTCCGCCACGCGGGTATGGTGCTCCACCTGCACGTCGAAGGTGGCGGCTACCACCTCGGCCCTCACCGAGCGCTTCATATCGGTAACCTCCTCCGGCCTTTCTCCGATGAGGCATACCATGACATGCGTATCCTTGTACTTTGCGATGATGGCATTGGCGATATTTTTCAACAGCATGGTCTTGCCGGCCTTGGGCGGCGAGACGATAAGGCCTCTCTGCCCCCTGCCGATGGGCGCTACCAGGTTGAGTAGCCGCGTGGAGAGCTTGTTGGGCTCTGTCTCCAGGTCGAACATCTTATCGGGGAAGGTGGGGGTGAGCGCGCCGAAATGACGCCGCCCGCGCGAGGTTTCGGGGTCCTGGTCGTTGACCGAGTCCACGCGCAGCAGGCTGAAATATTTCTCCCCCTCCTTGGGCGGCCTGGCCTGGCCCTTGATGCTGTCCCCCAGCCGCAGGCCGAAGCGCCTTATCTGCGAGGATGAGATATAGACATCATCGGCGCTGGGCAGCAGGGACTCCTGCCGCAGAAAGCCATAGCCCTCGTCCATGATATCCAGTATTCCGTTGAGGTACATAAAGCCCTGCTGCTCGGCCTGGGCGCGGATGAGGCACTCGATGAGCTCCTGCTTTTTCAGGCTCTTGTAGCTCTCCACTCCCATCTGCTCTGCCAGGTCCATGAGCTCCTCACGTGTTTTTGTTTCCAGTTCAGATATGTTCATCATAATAAACCCCCTTTATCCCCCAGCCCCGGGGGAAATATGGGACTGGGGGACACCCCCAGACCCTCGGCAGGAAGTATCCTGCACCTCTTTCTCATTACTATCCAGTATAAGTATGCGTATTTACTCAGTACCAACCTCCCTTTATCACAATCCTGGTGGAAAGGGTTAACTGGGGGACACCCCAGACCCTCGGCAGGAAGTATCCTGCACCTCTTTT
>CAZTHJ010000125.1:2850-3891 GCA_964613565.1 uncultured Dehalococcoidales bacterium
ATATTCTCCTGCATTTCATTATGCGGTGGGACCCTCGCCCATGACCTTGACCCAGTCCTCCTTGAAGCGCTTCACGCCGATATCCGTGAGCGGGTGTGCGATCATCTGCAGCAAAACCGCATAGGGCAGCGTGGCAATATGCGCTCCGGCCCGGGCCGCCTCCAGGCAATGCTGCGGGTGGCGGATGCTGGCTGCGATCACCTGCGTCTTGATCTCCGGGTAGCGGGCAAAAACCTCCACCATATCCCTCACCAGCGCCATGCCGTTTTTGCCGATATCGTCCAGCCGCCCCACAAAGGGGGAGACAAAGGCTGCCCCCGCCTCTGCCGCCAGCAGCGCCTGGTTGACCGTAAAGCAGAGGGTGAAATTGACCTTGATATTCTCCCTGGAAAGCTGGTGCGTGGCCTCCACGCCGTCCAGCGTGGCCGGTATCTTGACCACCACATTATCCGCCCATTTGGCTATCCTGCGCGCCTCGGCGACCATGCCGGCGGCGTCCAGGCTGATGACCTCAGTGGAAACCGGCCCCGGCACCACCTGGCATATTTCCTGCACCAGCGCCTTATAGTCCACCTTGCCTTCCTTGGAGACCAGGCTGGGATTGGTGGTCACGCCGCTGATCACGCCCAGCCGGGCGCAGTGCCTGATGTGCTGGAGGTTGGCAGTATCCAAAAATAGTTTCATATTTATTCTCCTGAGAATGGATTATTTATTTTTCAACCCCCTTAATCCCCCAGTCTTGGGGGAAATATGAAGCTGGGGGACACCCCCAGACCCCCTTCGAAATAGAGCCTAGAGAGGCATGGTTACCTGGATGCCGTCCGCCAGAGTTTCCTTGGCGGCATTGATAAAGCCAAGGAAGAGCGGGTGCGGACGGTTGGGCCTGGACTTGAACTCGGCATGGAACTGGGATGCTATCATATAGGGATGCTCGCTGATCTCCGCGATCTCCACCAGCTTCTCGTCCAGGGAAAGCCCGCTGTAGGCCATGCCCCTGGCGCCCAGCTCCTTGCGATACTGGTTATTAAATTCATAGCGGTG
>CAZTHJ010000125.1:3960-4428 GCA_964613565.1 uncultured Dehalococcoidales bacterium
GCCTGGCACCAGTTTGCAGGGGTAGGCGCCCAGGCGCATGGTGCCGCCCTTGTCCTCCACCTTCTGCTGATCCGGCATCAAATCTATAATGGGGCAGGTGGTCTGCGGGTCGAACTCAGTGGAGTTGGCTTTAGGGTCATTGAGCGCATGGCGGCAGAACTCGATCACCATAACCTGCATGCCCAGGCACAGCCCCAGGTAAGGGATATTCCTCTTCCTGGCATAGCCGGCGGCCATGATCATGCCCTCGATACCGCGGTCGCCAAAGCCGCCCGGTACAATGATGCCCTGAGCCGATTTGAGCAGGTCGGTGCTGCCGCTCTTTTCCAAATCCTGCGACTGCACCCAGTGCAGTTCGATCTGACGGTTATAGTACAGGCCGGCATGAAACAGGGCCTCCCTCACCGAATAGTAGGCGTCCGTGAGCTCCACGTACTTGCCCACGAGGACGATATTAACGGGCTCCCT
>CAZTHJ010000126.1:0-4407 GCA_964613565.1 uncultured Dehalococcoidales bacterium
GAAGTAAGCCAGCTACATATTTGGGACTGGGAAAAAGGTATGTCGCGGGAAACGCTCCTTGAGAATATTCGCAAAGTTGATGAAAAGGGCGATCGTCTTGAGACGGTACATCATCATAAAGACGGCACCACTTCCGATGTCGAAATCAGCGTTAATGGTGCTATAGTGGCCGGACAGAAGCTGATTTTTAGCATATGCCGTGATATCACCGAACGTAATAAGATGATTGCCGAGCTGGAGCGGCGCGAAAAGGAGCTCCAGACACTCATGGACCTGTCTCCCGTGGGCATCAATATCGTGGACGCCGACAATAAGATGGTCTATATCAACAGGAAATATGTAGATTTATTCGGCTATACACTTGAGGAAATACCCACCCTTGAGGATTGGATCAGACTGGCCGACCCAAAACCTGCTTACAGTGCTGATGCAGAATTCCTTGATTCTACTATGCGCCAAGATGGAAGGCAGGATATTAGAGGCCCAGGCACAAAGCCCATTGAGATTATATTCAAGTGTAAGGATGGCTCCAGGCGGCATACTGCGCAATCCTTCAACTTCGTGGGAGGCAAGACCATTAGCATTGTGAATGATATTACTGAACTGAAAAGGGCGGAGGAGGAAATCAAGGAGGCTAATGTAAAGCTGCTGGCGGCCATGGCACAGATGGAAGAGCGGCAGCGACAGAATAAAATCATGAGCGAAATGCAGGATATGCTGCAGGCCTGCGCCGCTGTAAATGAAATACCGCCCATTGTCAACAAGGCCGTGGTGGAGCTTTTCCCCGGCATGGCAGGCGCGCTTTTCCTCATGAGTCCCTCGCGCACCGACCTGGAGGCGGTGACGCGCTGGGGAGATTTCCCGCAGGATGTGGAGAATAATGTATTCGATCCTGATGCCTGCTGGAGCCTGAGGCGGGGACAGGTTTACCTGGTGCAGGATACCCGCAAGGCAGCCATTTGTCCGCACCTGCATGAGCTGTCGGCCAGCTCTTATGTCTGCATACCGCTCATGGCCAAGGGCGAGGTGCTGGGAATGCTGCACCTGAGATATGACGGGACTGTTGCCCGGCAAGATACCGCCGCAGACATAGCCTCATTGCAGGAAAGCGCCATCAACCTATCTGAATACCTTTCGCTGTCCATTGCTAATATCAAGCTGAGGGAAAGCCTGGCCAGCCAGTCCATCCGCGACTCGCTGACCGGCCTGTATAACCGTCGCTATATGGATGAGGCCCTGCAGCATGAAGTCATGCGCGCGCAGAGGAAAAATACGCCCGTTGGTTTGGTTATGATGGATATCGACCACTTCAAGGGATTTAATGACACCTTTGGGCATAAGGCAGGCGATGCGCTGCTGGTAGAGCTGGCAAATACCTTCAGGAGCATGGTGCGCGGCTCGGATGTTATCTGCCGCTTCGGCGGCGAGGAATTTATCCTCATCCTGCCGGAAGCCTCCGCCGAGAATACATATAAAAGGGCGGAACAGATCCGGGAGGCAGTGAAAAATATGAGGGTCTATTTCCGCGAACAGCTGCTGCCCTCAATTACCATCTCCATGGGCATTGCAATTTACCCGCACAACAGCAAAGATATAGATGAACTGATCCATATCGCAGATACAGCCCTGTACCGTGCCAAGCAGGAGGGCCGTGACAGGGTAGTAGCCGGATAGTATTCCCCCAACTGTCGTCCCTGGATACGCAGTATCCGAGGACCCCTTCTCCTCACTTTCCCTGCCACAGGCAGGGAAACCATGACAAAGAACATTTTCGGACAGCCTCTTGGGGGGATCGGGGCCTGCCAGAAAAATAGCACGTCGTATTACTGTTTCTCTGGATAAATAGCAGGATATGTTCAGGTGATATATACCTGATTAATTTTACCTGAATTGACCTGCCTGTAACTCGCCTTAAGCCTCTAATTGTTTTATGATATACCAATGATACGGACACTGAACACACAGGCCTTGATTAAGGCAATGCTCAACCCGGCAGTTTATCCGGAGAAAACGTCAGAGGTGGAGCTGGTTCAGACACAGATGTCGCTGGTCTTTCTAACTGACAAACATGCCTATAAAGTGAAAAAGCCCGTGGATCTGGGCTACCTGGACTATACCACGCTGAACAACCGTCATCATTTCTGCCTGCAGGAGCTGCAGCTCAACCGCAGGCTTTCTCCAGAGGTTTACCTCGAAGTCGTCCCTATCACCCTTGATAAAGGCAGTATCTCGCTGGCTGGCGGGGGGAATACCATCGAATATGCCGTCAAGATGCAGTGTCTGCCCATGGATATGACCATGGAAAAACTGCTGCCGCAGGACAGGGTTACACCGCAGATGCTGGAGGACGTCGCCCGCAGGATGGCTGACTTTCACAGGGAAGCGGCGACCGGTAGCGAAATCAACCGCTATGGCAGCCTGGAGTCGATCATGGTGAATATCGAGGAAAACCGGGAGCAGTCGCATAAATACATCGCTATCACGCTCTCCGAACATGAAAATAAAAGGATCAACGATTTCAATGCAAGTTTTACTGCACAAAATAAATCACTTCTGCAAAAACGCATGGACACTGGCAGAATCCGCGACTGTCATGGCGACCTGCATGCTGCGCATGTCTGCTTTACAGACGGTATCGTGATCTTCGACTGTATAGAGTTCAACGACAGGTTTCGCTACTGCGACGTGGCCTCGGAAATCGCCTTTCTTGCCATGGATATCGAGCGCTTTGGCCGCCCTGACCTCTCGAAAATCTTCACCTGTGCCTATGTCGAGTTCAGCCACGACGCCGACCTGAATAAACTGCTGAATTTCTATAAATGCTATCGCGCCTGCGTGCGCGGCAAGGTGGAGAGCTTTAAATATGACGACCGGATGATAGCGCCTGAAGAAAGAGAAAAGGCATTGAAGGCTGCCAAAAACTATTTCCACCTGGCCTATGGCTATACGCGCCGGAAGCCCGTGCTGGTATTGCTGAGCGGGCTGATGGGCACGGGCAAAAGCACGCTGGCCCATGCCATAAGCGGGCAGACCGGCTTCAGCGTGCTTTCATCCGATAGCATACGCAAAAACCTGGCCGGCGTGCCCCTGGATGAGCATCGCTACGAGAAGTTCGATACCGGTATCTACTCTGCAGAACACACTGAAAATACCTATACGGAGATGCTGAAGCAGGCAGGCAGGCAACTGCAGCAGGGGCAGTCTGTGATACTGGATGCCTCATTTAAGAAAAGAGAGGAAAGGAAGATGGCTCGCAGACTGGCCTCGCAGCACAATGCCGATTTACTCATCATCGAATGTATCCTCGAAGCAGAGCAGGCCCGCAGTCGGCTGCAACAAAGGATGCAGCAGAACTCCGTATCAGACGGACGCTGGGAAATTTTCATGAAACAGAAAGAGGATTTTGATACAATAACGGAGTTTCCCGCTGCAGAATATATAAAAATTAATACGGCCGGCGATGTTGCTGCTGTAGCAAGGCCGGCCCTGGAGAGAATTTGAGATGAAATTTGATGTCAAGGACATGTCACTGGCAGAAGGGGGCAGGCTGAGAAGCGAATGGGCAGCAGGGGATATGCCCGTGCTTAAGCTGATCCGCGAGCGCTTCCATAAGGAATTGCCCTTCAAGGGCATACGCATCTCGGGCTGCTTGCATATCACCACGGAGACTGCCAACCTGGGGCTGGCGCTCAAGGACGGAGGGGCGGAGCTGGTGCTGTGCGCCTCCAACCCGCTCAGCACGCAGGATGCTGTGGCTGCCTATCTGGTGCAGGCAGGCATCCCCACCTTCGCCATCAAGGGCGAGGATAACAAGACATACTACAAACATATCATGTCTGCGCTGGCACATAAGCCTAATTTGACTGTGGATGACGGTGCCGACCTGGTGAGTATAATACACCAGGAAAAGCGTGGCCTGATCCCGCAAATCATGGGTGGCACGGAGGAGACCACCACCGGCGTTATCCGCCTGCGCAATATGGCCAGTGACGGCAGCTTGAAATATCCCATAATTGCGGTAAACGACGCCCGCACCAAGCATTTCTTCGATAATCGCTATGGCACGGGGCAGAGCACCATCGATGGCATCACCCGAGCCACCAACGTCCTCTGGGCGGGCAAGAAGGTGGTCGTCTGCGGCTATGGCTGGTGCGGGCGGGGAATTGCGATGAGAGCGAAGGGGCTGGGCGCTCAGGTGATTGTTACCGAGGTAGAGCCGGTACGTGCCCTCGAGGCGGCAATGGATGGCTATCTGGTAATGCCCTTGCTCGAGGCGGCGCCGCACGGTCTCGCCTGCGCCGCCCTCGAACAGGACGTTGTCGGGCACAACGACGGCGGCGCGGCCGTTCTGCTCGAGCAGGCTCTTGATGTGCTGCACGAAGTTGAGCTGCTTGTTGGACGTCGTGG
>CAZTHJ010000127.1:0-4056 GCA_964613565.1 uncultured Dehalococcoidales bacterium
AGCCTGATGAGGAGCCAGTTATTGCCCGCGGGCGCAGTTTACAGCCGGTTGGCGGAATTTGACTTGAGACGTTGAACTTCAATGATATTTGTCCCGCCCGCCGGTTTTCTTGAATTTGCCTTGTAATTACATATTAAGGTATACTTAAACTTCAGTGTAAAAATACTAATTTATGGAGGAGGCGGAAAGTGGAACAAATCTCCTTTCCCAAATGCCAAAAGTGTAAAGCCGGCGATTTAGTACCTCTGTCAGATTTCGGCAGTCAAGGTGCAGCAATTCATTATAAAGCCTGGGTATGTACCAATCCTGATTGCGGATATAATATCAAGATCAGAAATGGTGACATTTATCTGAATGAACCTATAATGAGTGGAGCCGCGCATACAGCCCGTACGCGTTCTTAAGCAGAAAAATAAATACTGTGCCCATTTGCGCTTTGCGCTGCTGGTATTCTGTTTTGTGGACAGCTGTACTCCAGAAAGCAATAGTTGACCTGTTTTTTCCTGCCAGGTGCCTGGGATGTAGCAGGTGGGGTGATTTTATTTGCCCCGAATGCTTTAGGCAAATACCCCGTATTGAACCTCCCCTGTGCATGAAATGCGGTAAACCTGAATCAAGCGGGCTACTGTGCCCGAGCTGCTGGGGATGGCATTCAGAGATCGAAGGCATCAGGTCTGTTTTTCGTTTCGAGGGTCTGATACGGCATTGTATACACCAGCTCAAGTATTATAATCTCAAAGCGCTCTCTTTAAGGCTGGGTGATTGTTTAGCGGGTTACCTGCAATCAAATCTTATCCCCTGTGATGTGCTGGTACCTGTTCCCCTGCATAGCAAGCGGCTAAAACAGAGGGGTTATAATCAGTCTGGTCTTATCGCTGCAGCTCTGGGTAAAATTACTAACCTGCCTGTGGGTGCGAATTGTTTATGCAGAACCAGGGACAGTGCACCTCAAGCAAAGTCTGCAAATGTTGAGGAAAGGCGGCAGAATGTTGCAGGAGCCTTTATCTGCAGGAACGACACCCTCCGGGATGGCAGGATTCTGCTTATAGATGATGTCTGTACTTCCGGCGCTACACTGGAGGCCTGTGCTGGAGCACTAAAGTCAGCAGGTGCCCGATCGGTCTGGGGTTTGACTATTGCCCGGGAAATATAGCAGGAGGTTAATATGGATTTACAGATTTATGGCAAAAATGTAGAGATCACAGATGCTATCAGGAATTATGTGGAAAAGAAAACAGCGAAGTTAGCCAGATACCTGAAGAATATAGACGATATCAAAGTGGAGATCACTAAGGAGAAGACGCGTTCTCCTGAAGACCGTTTTACAGTGCAGATAACAGTGAGAAATAAAGGTGACATCCTGCGCGCAGAGGAAAAGACCCAGAATATTAATCTGGCTGTTGATAGTACGATAGACGCATTGACGAGCCAGATCAGCCGCTATAAAGGTAAATTTGATAAGAAGGGAATGGCGGACGTACCTCCTGCAAAGAAGGCAACTGTGGAGGAACAACCGTCCATTTCATCTTATGGCATGCCTGAGCTGGCCAGGGTAAAGCGCTTCAAGTTGAATTCCATATCGGTGCGACAGGCAGCTGAGCAAATGGAATTATTAAGTCATGATTTCCTTCTCTTTTTCAATGCCGAAAATGAGGCGTTGAACCTCATTTACCGTCGAAAAGACGGCAATTATGGGTTAATTGTGCCCGAAATAGATGAAGAATAAGCGGGATGACAATGGCAGACAAATTGATTGTGAGTCAAACAAGCGTTGTGCTGGTTAAGGGTGACATTACGCGGGAAACGACGGATGCTATCGTTAATGCGGCTAATCCGGGTTTGATGGGTGGCGGCGGCGTGGATGGTGCAATACACCGTGCCGGCGGCCCATTAATCAAAGAAGAGTGCCAGAAAATCATTTCGAGGATCGGAAGGCTGGAGGCAGGGAAGGCAGTGATTACACTGGGAGGCAATTTGCCGGCCAGATATGTTATCCATACCGTTGGACCTGTCTGGCATAATGGCCAGCAGCGGGAAGCCGAATTGCTGGCCAGCGCCTACGAAGAGAGCCTCAAGCTGGCAACAAGCTACAAGTTGAGCAGTATAGCCTTCCCCTCTATCAGCACCGGCGCCTATGGTTATCCTGCAGGGGATGCGGCAGGGATTGCAGTGGGTACTGTTGCGGCATACTTGCAGACGAAAAACACTTCATTAAGAGGGATACATTTTGTTCTTTTTGATCAATATACATATGACATTTATGCAAAGGAATTGCAGCCAATCAAGCTCTGATTATCAGATGAGGTATGCATTTGCTGACCCTGGTAATCTTTGAAACCGCCCTGGGCAGGATGGGTATTGCCGCAACATCATCCGGCCTAAGAAGGCTGATCCTGCCTGGACAGAGGGAGGTCTTCGAAGAGTGGCAGACAAAGGCCGGGAAAGTCATACAAAAGGGCGAACATGCTTCGTCATTTAATGATCTAATAAACCGGCTGAGGCTGTATCTCAGCGGCAAATTCACAGACTTTTCTGATAGGCTGGACCTGACGGGGGCCAGCATGTTTCAAGAAAAAGTCTGGTGCAGCGCTCAAAAAATAGCCTATGGACAAACGCGCAGTTATGGCTGGCTGGCAGGGGAAATCGGTTGTGAACATGGTGCCAGGGCAGTCGGGCAGGCGCTGGGTAGCAATCCCCTGCCCATAATAATTCCCTGCCACAGAATAATTTCCGCTAACGGCAGCCTGGGTGGATTCAGCGTGGGTCTGGCGTTAAAAAGACGCCTGCTGCAACTGGAAGGCTTTTATCAATTCTCAACATGTAATTAAGCCAGAATAATATTTTACACAACATGACCATCCCCCACCCTTAACTATTTTTTATATCCGTTATATATAATTACCGTAGTCTGCTGTATGGTCTTCAGTTTCATAGTATCCTGCGAATTCTCGGTATCACCGTAATACTGACCTGCTGCGTTTACAGTGATAGTCGCCTTTATCTGTGCAGGGGAAATCATGTGAATCTGTATTTCATCGTTAAAGTCAAAACTTATCTGCTCCATCCTTCTGCCGCTTATCTCAGATAACATGTTTGCTATCATGTCATTCAGTTTAACGCTGCCTCCACCCGAGAAAACGTATGGAGCTTTGCCCATGATTTCGCTTATGCTGGCCGGTTTTTTCTGCACGTTTAATCCAGGCGGAGTCTTGTACCAGCTGTCTCTGCCATCAAATCTCAAGGATAAAACATTACTCCTGCGGCTGAATTTCCAGGTGGATTCATTGTCGATGACCTGATTTAATAGTAATTCCGGCACGGGCAACACCGGTGATATATCCGTTCTCTCCATTTTCCACTCACCGATGATGGGATCATTTGTTTTTGCTTGGCCGTCACGATAAATGGTTATACAACCCGTGAATAAGAGTATAAAGCATAGTACTAGTATTGTGATTACCTGTGGGTGTCTCACACCAGACCTCCTTTTATGGTATTAATATGATCCGTTTTATGCTACTACTAAATCAACAATGCTAAAAGCGTTTGCTTGCTTCAACTTTAATATTGCTGCTGCCTACAATCTCTGTCAATTCCTGGTTTAATTCTTTGCAGAAACGCGCGGGTTCTAGTTCCAGGTACGTAATACCGGATGGTGTCATGACTGCCAGGTTGACGCTATCTTCGCCGGGATATGCGCTGAAAAGATCCATCAGCCTGTGGATCTTGTTGACATTATTCTCATCACCTTCTCTATCATCAATGGCTACCGTTATTTTATACTGCAAGTCAGATTCGTCAGGCTGCATGGAATCGCTGCTATTCGTAACTTCAATTTCGTATTTCTTCGCGCTGGTGCAATTAATATTGACTTTGTCCTCTCTTTGCCTGACCTTGCCCTCTATGAGGAGAACCTCACCCTCATTCCAGATCTCCCTGGAGCGCATATATGTTTCTGTCCACACCGTTACCTCGATGGTTCCATCAAGGTCTTCCAGGGTGGCAATGACAAATGGCCTTCCATCTCTTGTACTCAACTTGCGTACTTCCGTTAAA
>CAZTHJ010000127.1:4066-4365 GCA_964613565.1 uncultured Dehalococcoidales bacterium
CCGGCCACTATCACTGACTGTCCTATCATATCCTGGTTGACCTGCCCGCAAAATGTTGTAGCCAAATTTGCCAGGCTGGAAGAAAAGGAAGATAGCGGGTGTTCGGAAAAATATACTCCCAGCAGTTCTTTTTCCCAGCTCAGTTTCTCTTTGATGCTGATATCAATATTTTCCAGGTTAAGGCTGGGGAGTGGAGTGGTTACTGATGCCCCCCAGAGGTCAAACATGGTTGACTGTCCGGATTCCTTAAGCTGTTTTTCACGCAGGGACAGTGATATTATCTGATTAATGCCCTCCAA
>CAZTHJ010000128.1:0-4362 GCA_964613565.1 uncultured Dehalococcoidales bacterium
TTCCGTGTTTATGATGGAACCGTCGCGGCAGTATTCCTCCAGTTCCAGTATGCGAGAGCGATCAGGGTCTGCTCCCGGCTGCCCCTCTATTAGCATAGAATCCTTGAGATTATCGAGCGTATATTGAAATGAGGAGGGGGTGAGCGTTTTATCCAGGGGCAAAGCCATGGCCTGCTCGGGCGTATAGCCCCGCATTTTCTCCACGGAGGGGCTGAAATAGGTGAACATGAGGGTTTTTATATCCAGCACCCATACCACGTCCGAGACATTGTCGGCCAGCATACGGTATTTTTCAGCTGACCTTTTCAAGGCTTCTTCTGCGATTTTTTTCTCCGTGGTATCACGGACAATCGCCATCTCAGCGGGCTTCCCGTAATAATCGATCAGGCTGACGTTGAGCTCTACCGTTACCTCATGGCCAGATTTATTCAAGAGTGCTATTTCATACCTGCCGGGCACCTCTTCGCCTGCCATACGTCTGCGGTATCTTTCCATGACAGTTTCCCGGCAGGCTGTAGCTACGAAATCTATAAATGATCTGCCGATGGTTTCAGCTTCACCATAGCCGCATAAATTCAGCAGTTTTACATTGGCAAACTTGATAATGCGATCCTGGATAATGACAATGCCGTCATTGCAGGCTTCAACCAGCGTGTGATACAGATGATATAACTGCTGCAGGTCTTGCTGAGGCTCTTCCTTTTTGCTTTTACCAGCCGCTGCCTGCTTTTTCCCGCTGCCTTCACTCGCTCTTCTCATCTATCTCCTCATGCGGTAGCATCCGTAGCTTCCCACTCCTGCTAATCTATATATTAGCACTATAATAATAATTGTTGAAGAGGCCATGACGCCGCTAATTATACTTAAAGGGTCAGCTTTGACGGCCTGCCGGGAAGTGACCTCTTGATATTTACCCGGGTGATTGCTTCTGGCCGCGCATACGCATGACCATGATAACGATCACGAGCAGGGTTGCCAGCAGAAAGAACAGGGCGAGGAACCAGTAACTGTACTGGTAAGAACCCGTAGTGTCCCTGATCAGTCCGGTCAGGTAAGGCCCTGTAAACATGCCGATGGCATTCAGGGTGGTAATCAGCCCGTAGGCCAGCGCCAGCATCTGATGCTTTACCATGAGCGGGATGATGGCATAAACGCCGGGCGCAAAGCTTGTGGCAAAGACGCCGGTGAGAGTTACGAAGAGGAAGACCCAGCCCATGTCCAGCGGCAGCAAAAACACAGCTGCAGCGGTCCCTGCGGTGCACCAGAGCAGCATTACTTCCTTGTTTTTCATCCTGTCCAGCACATAACCGGCTAACGGGCTGAGAAGGGTATGAGCGCCTACTATGATGCTGGCAGTGGCGCCAGCTACCGCCAGGCTGAAGCCAGTGCCGAACATGAAATCGGGCAGGAATGAGACCACCGAGCCGATGCTGAAGCCGATAAACCCCCAGTAAAGCGCCATCACCCACAGGGGCAGCCCCAGCCTGAATAAAGTGCGCCAGGATAGCGGCTCCAGGGTCTGATGTGCTTCCTCATGAGGAATCTTGAAGAAAATGGCGAAGACAATGAAGGCAATAATGGATATCGCCAGCACAATCCAGACAGTCGCTTTCCAGCCCAGCAGCAGGCCCACATTGCCAAAAGCGACAAAGGCTATGACAAAAGAGAGGAACATACAGGTGCTGTAAATGCCCATGGCCAAACCCAGCTTATAGTTGCGGAACCAGCTGGCGACACCCTGCACGCCCACCACCGGCACAGCCACAGCCCCGATTCCCATAATGACCCTGCCCAGAAGCAGGATGGGGAAGGAACCCCCAACAATGATGATAAGGGAGCCGATGGAGACGAGTGCCAGCGAGGCCAGGCCCAGCTTTTTGAAATCGAAGCGGAAGGAAAGGAAGCTCAGCGGGATGGTGAGAAATATCGCCGGCAGGCTGAATACGGACATGAAAAGTCCCACCTGTGCATGAGATATATCCAGATCCTGCATGATAAGGCTGAAGACCGGCGGCAAGGCCTGAAAGGCGAAATAGACGGCAAAAACATACAGGCACAGGATGGACAACATGCTCCAGCGGGAAGTGTTTATGGACATAATGACGTGAATATTAACAGAACTATAAAAGGCCGTCCAACTACTAATTATGGCATGACCATATTTACATTCCTATCTTGAACTATTAACTTGAATATGGCCCCTGAAAAATTCCAGATATATCAGTTCAGCATCGGGCTTTGCCTGTTACCGGTGGGGGGAATAAGCAGGAGAATCATGGGCAAAAGTCATAATGGAATAGCAAAACTGCCGCAACAACAAGAGGTACTAGCAAGCTGCTCTGCCTATGGCACAAAAACCGTTATGCCTATGGAGACTTCTCGGATACCAAACGTATTCGTGGCCGTGAGTTTATAAACTCTGCTGCTGTTTGGCGTAACCAGCAAGCTGCCCGTCTTGCCCACCGGGCCAATGCCCTGGTCGATGGAAACAGAATCCGCATTATCGATATCCCATTGCAACGTGGCCGCAGCGCCTGCATAAATAGAGTTGGGGTAAATATTAAACAGCTTGATAATAGGCAGGTAGTTGGGCAGCGGGAATTGTGCCACTGATACAGTAACGCTGCGGTTGATCACGCAGCAGGCGCTTTGTGCCGTCAGTACATATACAGTGGTTTTATTGGGGAACACGTAGGCAGTGCCCGAGGCCGGCACTGTACCCAATTCGGGCTCAATAGTAACCTTATCCGCCCCGGCCGTATTCCAGGTGAGCAGGGAGGAAAAACCGAGGTCGATGTGCTGCGGGCTGGCGGTAAACCCGCCCACAACGGGTGTCTGGCCCATTTCTACAGTAACCGACCTGGATACCACCTGCGAACCCGCCACGGCAGTCAGGGTATATGTTGTAGCGCTGGAAGGCGATACCATGCGGCTGCCAGCCGGCGCCACGTTGCCTATATCGGGGGAAATGTTCACCGATGCAGCTCCCATGACATCCCACTGCAGCGTGGAAGTGCCGCCGGCAATTACCGTGGGCGGTACGGCCTCAAACCTGAGGATCTCCAGCGGGGCAGTTACAGGCGGTGTTGGAGGAGGATTGACGGTAATAACTACACTGGCATTAGCGCTGCCTGAGGCGTTACGTGCTGTAAGCAAATAAGTGGTGGTCTGCCCAGGCCTGATCTGGCGGCTGCCCCCCAGCGGCACCGACCCGATATCGGGCGTGATGGTGACGCTGTCAGCCCCCATTACTGCCCAGATCAGGTTGGCCGTATCACCTGCAGTGACTGTTTCAGGAGCACTTTGAAAGGAGGCGATCTGAGGCGCACCGATGAATATTACACATCCCTGAAGCGAAATGGAGCACAGCACGCAAAAGAGAGTAACCGCCAGCATGATTTTTTTCATTTTTCCCACCCCTCCCTTATGTTTTATAGGCAAGGCTTTTTCTACCCCGCTAAATGCCACAGCCGCGTTTCATAATCAAAAACAAAGTAATACAAGCTGTCCAGTATATTATACCTGCATATCCCAGCCAAAGCCTTTGTCGTTAATCAGCCTGATACAGGCATCCACCACGTCCGCATCATAAAGAGTACCGCGATGTTTTTTGATCTCCTGCAATGCTTTTTGCATACCCAGTGCCGGTCTGTAAGGGCGGTGCGTTGCCATGGCTTCTACCACGTCGCTCACGCTGAGGATCCTGGCTTCCAGCAGTATTTTATCTCCCGCAATGCCCTGCGGATAGCCGGAGCCATTCAGCCTCTCATGATGCTGAAAGATAACCTGTGCTACTGGCCAGGGAAACGGTAGCCCCCTGACTATATTGAAGGCAACCTCAGGATGTGTCCTGATAATTCCAATTTCATAATTATTTAAGGCGCCGGACTTGCTCAGGGTTTCGCTGGGCACGGCAATTTTGCCGATATCGTGAATCAGGGCCATGGTATGTATGCCGTTGATACTGTTCTGGCTGCAGCCCATTTCCTCCCCAATGGCACAGGCAAGCTGTGCTACCCGCTCCTGGTGCAAAGCAGTATAGGGGTCCCTTTGCTTATAGAGCGTTACAATTGAATCGGTCATCTGGCTATACAGTTCCTGAGAAACCTCCACTTTCCCCTCTGTTTTCTGCTCCCCGCCAGCTATACTTTCTGCTGCTGGTCTGTACCCGTTTACCGTATGCCGGTCACCTGCCGGCTTGCCGAGCATCAGGTTAATCGTGGTTAGTCTGGAAAGGTTTAAAGCCAAATCTCCCACTATGAAAAGTTTATATGTCTGTCCAGCGTAGGCCTTAAGCATAAGGAACACCCACAGGTAAGCTGCAAAAATATGTGTGCCTTCTGAATGATGAAACCTGCTCCC
>CAZTHJ010000129.1:0-4345 GCA_964613565.1 uncultured Dehalococcoidales bacterium
CTGGTGTCCAAAGGTGTAGGGATCCTTTAATTCCATGGTGCCGGCAATAGCGTCTATAATGGCGGTAATGGCCTTGATGAGCTTGGCAGCACTCTCGAACTGGGCCTTTTCTGCGGTTTTGATGGCGGAAACATCGGTAATCACGCCGAAGATGGCATTCTCACCGCCGTAATGGGTGAGCTTGATGTTCATGACGGCGCTCACCCTGCCGCCATTCCTGTGTATTAACTCGACCTCCTGTGCGGGATAATCAGCATCCTGGCCGAGAGAGCTGAAGATCTTTTTCACCTTTCGCTTAAACTCGGGAGCCACGATTCTGATAAGGTTGAAGTGGGGCGAGGTAAGATCCTCCACACTGTATCCCAGCATGCTTTCGCTGGCCTTATTTACATCCGCCAGCCTGTCCTCAGTGGCGATGAAAATCATCTCGTGCGATTCTTCTGCCAGGATGAGAAATTTCTGCTCCGATTTCTGCAGCTGCTGCTCCAGCTTCTTCGCCTGAGTTATATCCCTGGCAATCAGCATCACAGCATGTGGCTTATTCTCCCTGCTCATGATGGAGGTCACGCATTCCAGGTTGAGATATGCACCGGCCCTGTCTATGAGCCTGAGCTCCTGCAGAGAGTCCGCTGTACGGCCTTTCCTCAGCCCATGCAACATTTTCTGCATGCCCTCTTTCTGTTCCTCCGCCAGCAGTGAGAGGATATTGAAGGAAAGCATCTGCTCCCTGTCATAGTCCAGCAGGCTCAGCATGCGGGGATTAACATCTAAAAAGCGCCCGCTGAAGTCCACAAGACAGACCAGGTCAAAGGAGTTCTGGAAAAGCGCGCGGTAATTCTGCTGGCTGTCCAGCAACCTCTGCAGTAGTTCTGCCCCCTGCATACCAGCCTCCAGTCCGTCGAGAGCCGGCGTCTCAGCGTCTTTCCTCTCCAGTTCGTTGTTGATAAAGTCCTCAACCGAGCCCATGATATGCCTCCCTCAGCGCTGCATCTATATGAGTCAATAATATATCCCGCATCTGCTTATGTCAATTAAAACATGGCAACAGGCCAATTTTAATTAATAATCCCCCTTGAAAAGAATGGTACCTTGGTCACCTTGAATCCGTGACATTGGTCATCCCTGGAGAAAAATAATGCGGGATTCCCGTGCAAAAATGAGAAAGGGCTCCGACTTTGATATAATATGCATTCATAAATCGCGGTGAGGGAAAATCGGCGGGAGGTTGATTGATAGATATGAAAGAGATATTTGAAGCGTTAAAAAACGATGCCAGGCTCACGCCTGATCAGATCTCCAAGATGACAGGCATTGCGCTGAGCAAGGTGCAAAAGACCATCCAGAAGGCGGAAAAGGATGGCACCATACTCAAGTACAAGACGGTGATCAACTGGGAAAAGCTGGGACAGGAAGAGGTGCTGGCCATTATTGAGGTCAAGGTGACCCCTCAGCGCAGCGTGGGCTTCGATGCCATCGCCAGGCGCATTTACCGCTATCCGCAGGCCGTCTCGGTATATCTGACCTCAGGCACATATGACCTGGCCATACTGGTCAGCGGCAGGACCATGCATGATATCGCCAATTTCGTTTCCGAGAAGCTGGCACCGCTGGATGCCGTGCAGAGCACAGTGACACATTTTATCCTCAAGAAATACAAGGAGGACGGACAGATTCTGGCAGCCGAGCCTGAAACCAAGAGGCTGCCCGTAACCCCCTGAGGCCGGGGCAGCTACGAACATTTAATACGGAGGGTAAATCTCATCCTTGAAAAAATCCAGAGTTGATCAAATACCGCTTTGCCGTACGGTTGAGCAAATGCCTCCTTCCGGCATCAGGAAGTTTTTCCAGCTCACCTCTACCATGCCGGAGGTTATTTCCCTGAGCATCGGCGAGCCTGATTTCGTTACGCCCTGGCACATCAGGGAAACGGCCATTTATGCCCTGGAGAACGGCTATACCATGTACACCGCCAATGAAGGCCTCATGGAACTGCGCTACGAGGTCAGCCGTTACCTGGCCAGAGAATATAAATTGAAGTACAGCCCCGAGAAGGAAGTCCTCATTACCACGGGCACCAGTGAAGCGCTGGACCTGTCCTTAAGAGCCATCCTCAATCCCGGCGATGAGGTCATCATACCAGACCCCTGCTATGTGGCCTATCCTGCCTGCATCACCATGGCAGGGGGACAGGCTGTCAGGGTGGCTACTTCTGAGAAAAATGGATTTAATCTGAGAGTGAAGGACATGCGAAAGGCCATGACTTCCAGGACCAGGGCCATCCTTATCGGCAATCCCGCCAACCCCACAGGTGCTGTGTTTTCACGGCAGGAATTGCTGGAAATAGCGGATTTCGCCCGGGAGCATAACCTGCTGGTGATTTCCGACGAGATTTACAGTGGCCTGGTCTATGAGACCGAACATGTATGTTTTTCCACGCTCAAAGATATGCAGGAGCGGACAATCCTGATCAACGGCTTTTCCAAGTCCCATGCCATGACCGGCTGGCGAGTGGGTTACGTGTCTGCACACCAAAAGATAATTGCCCTCATCACCAAGATCCATCAATATACCATGCTGTGCGCACCCATCATGGCACAGATGGCAGCGGTGGAAGCCCTCAAGGGGGGCGACGCTGAAGTCAGGGCCATGGTGTCTGAATATAATCAGCGGCGCAAATTCATGCTCAGCGGCTTCAGGGAGATGGGTTTATCCTGCTTTGAGCCCAGGGGCGCATTCTATTGTTTCCCCAGCATCAAAAGCAGCGGGCTCACTTCCGAGGAATTTTCCACCAGGCTGCTATACGAGCAAAAGGTGGCCGTGGTGCCGGGCACTGCCTTTGGCGAAGGCGGTGAAGGTTATATACGCTGCTGCTACGCCACCTCCCTCAAGGATATCAGGGAGGCGCTGAAAAGGATGCGCAGGTTCCTGCAAAGCCTGCACTGATATTACGGCCGGCTGCAGGTCCGCATAGAGAATGCATGATTGTCCCGCAGAATGCGCCCACCTTTCGAGTTTCAGCCTTTATGCCACGGATATAGACATATTACAGTAGCATTATTATAATTACTAAGTAGCGCTGGTAGGCAAGAGTACACAGCTGGTTACAGCAAGAGGTAATGCAATGTCAGAAAAATTGAAGGCGGCTTTCCTGGAGAAGGAGAAGGCAGACCTTTACCTTTTTAACCTCGATAAGCTGAAAGAGGAAAACGGCATCGAGGAAATGTATTATGCGGTCTTGAAAACCGAGTATTCCAAGCTCAGTAATGAAGCCCTCGCCAGAATAGATTCCGTCAAAGCCGATATCAAAAAGGTTCTCGATGCCAAACTCAAAGAGGCGGCCGTGGCCAAGCTCAATTACAAATACCTTGAGATCAGGTACAAGGTGGGCCAGATTCCGGCCAGTGCATTTTTGAAGCAGGAGCAGGGCCCCAAGAAAAAGATAGCGGAACTGGAAAAAGACATCAATGAGCTTCAAAGCCTGGTCAATGCCAGCAATTCAGCTGAGGTTGGCGCTCCCACAAAGAAAAAGGAAGGCTTCAGAATTCCGTCCATAGGCCGGCAGCCCGCAGTAAAGCCTGATGAAAAACCCGAGGAAAAACCTGCAGACCAACCCCTTGCGCGACCGCGGCCAATACCCATACCGCTTGCTGGTGAACAGTCGGCACACGACTGGACACCCCTGGAGCAGAACACCGTTGCGCCGACTCCCCTGCTGGCACCGACCACAGAGCAGCAGCCGGAAGCCGAACCCGAAGCAGCGTTAGAGGCACAGCTTAACCCTGAGCAGGAGACTCCACCCGTACCTCTGCCTGAACCCGAGCCCGAAGCCCCCAAAAAGACCACTCCTCCGGGGCTGAGCATCACCGACCTCGATATTTTGCCTGATCGCGTGTTACATGGCAATCATATTGGTGTCATCGCCAAGATAAAAAATGTTGGTCACGAATTTTTCTCGCACCTGATCGAGATGAAAATCAACGGCGGGGTTTTTGACACCGCTGAGATCAACCTGGCACCCGGCGAGACGCAGGAGCTGACCTTCATGGTGGTGGCGGGTACCCCGGGAGAGTACAGTGTTGACATTGAGGGCAGGGAAAGCACTTACACTGTCGTGACATCTCCACATTGAGCACACAAACTTGTCACTCCGAGGCTTGAATGCTAGAATTTACAGGCTCTTTCGTTCTGTTTCTATTTTTAAGTTATGATACTTGCCGAAGTGGCGGAATGGTAGACGCGGCAGTCTCAAAAACTGTTGAGGGGCGACTCTCATGTCGGTTCGAATCCGACCTTCGGCACCATCCAGCAAATCACCTCCCCCCCACCGGGTATAAATGCATAAAAA
>CAZTHJ010000130.1:0-4313 GCA_964613565.1 uncultured Dehalococcoidales bacterium
TAGAGGTACATTCTATGGCAGAAAAGGTGGCGAGAAATCCCAGCCCAGCAGGCTGCGAGCTTCCTTACGTAGTTTTCTAAAGCTTGAGTAGAGTTGTGCCTTTTCTTCACTCGTCAGGGCTGAAAAGATCATGAAAAGAGCACGCTGGCTGATACCTTCCCATAGTTCATAACCCTTATCAGTCATGGCAATATATATTTTGCCGTTTTCCCTGTTTTTTATCTTTTTCAGCAGGCCTTTTTTGATCAGTTTTGCTACCAGTGTAGAGACGGTATTGAATTTACGTAATATCCACTCTGATATTTCGGTCTGTGTCATGGGGCGGTTTTCCTTGAGCAGTGCATACATGACTCTACCCTGGGCGAAGTTAATGCCATGCTGTCCCAACTCCATTTCCTGAGCTATCAGGATGGTATCATTCACCTGGGAGAAAAGTACGTACAGGTCATCCGTATAGTTGTCCAGCCTCAGTTTTTTGTTTAAATAGGTCTTTTTATTAGGCGCTTTTCTTGGCATATAAATTATGATTCCTGTCGGTTATTATGTTAATAACAATATCACGAATTGCTTGACACTAATGATATAATAGAAACTCAGTATTCATATTATGATATCATAGTATGAAATGCTTATCGTTGTCCAATTTAGTAAGTCTTTTTATTAGGGGTATTGTATTAAATTATTCATCAATCTATAATATTTCATCCGGGATACTTGTTACAGGGGGTGTAAACAGGAAAAAAGTATTATTCCATTAAGACGAACTACAGAAAAATAATATCAGGAGGACTAGGTGAAAAACACAGGTTTGGTTATTCTAACCATCGTAATTTTATCCACAATTATCGCGTTTGGTTGCGGTCCGGCCGCTACCACCACCCCAACTACCTCAGCTCCACCCACCGCTACAACCCCTGCAGGGCCTATCGAAATAAGTTTCCAGCATACACTGCCCCCGGTAGTGCCTTTTGCCAAATCAGCTGAAACCTGGGCGAAAAATATCGAATCCAGATCCAACGGCAAGGTTAAGTTTACATTCTACTGGTCTTCTGCTCTGGTGCCACAGCAGGAGACCTTCAAAGCCGTCCAGACCGGCGTGCTAGGCGCCTGCTATTTCGTAACCAGTGTGGATTACCAGCCACTAAATTTTGCGATAGCGCTGCCGTCCATAGGCGTCAAGGACATGAGCAGCGGCACCGACATATATCACAAGCTGCTGAAGCAGTTCCCCGAGATGATGAAGGAATACGAAGGCGTTATTTTACTGGCCAGCAGGTGCGGCCCTCCTTCCCAGTTCCATAATGCAAAAAGGGAAGTTAAGGTGCCTACCGATATGAAAGGCCTGAAAATGAACGTTGTAGGCAGAGAGATGTCTGATTTCGTTGAAGCGGCCGGCGCAGCATCGGTGATGGGAGGTGCCATTGCGGATGCCCCAACCAATCTGCAAACAGGAGTGACCGACGGCATGGTCAATCACTGGCCGGTAATAAATGTATTCGGCCTAATGCCATATTTGCCTTACCATACCAATGTCGGCGGAGGGGTTCAGTATGTGACCGATACGCTGATTATGAACCCCAAGATATATAACAGCCTGCCGGCCGATGTGCAAAAAATAGTTCAGGAAGAATCAGATGCCTATGCGGCCGCTACGATCAAGCTGGATATAGGTGAGATACAGAGAGCCGTTGGCGAAGCACAAAAGGCCAATCAGAAAATCCTGAATCTAACAACACCTCAGGAAATAGCTCCGTGGGAAGCCCTAGCCAAGCCAATTTGGGAAAATTGGGCTAAGAGGATGGAAGACAAGGGCAAGCCGGGCAATGCCGTGCTTGAGGCTACCAAGAAACTGGTTGCAGAATCCAAACCTATGGACCCAACAACGGCACCACCTGCCGCCCCGCCACCAGCAGGTGCACCACCGGCAGGAGCACCACCAGCGGGTGGAGTAGTTGGTTGGAAGGCTGCTCTGGAAATGACTAATTTCGGGTCTAAAGTGACTGTGACAGGTGTGGCTATCGATTCAATGTCGTTTATGCCGCCTGAAACCCTGCTGTTTATCGGTGACGCCGGCGGCGATCCAATGGCCAGCTTCCCCCTTGTTATTCCCGATCCTTCAAAAGGGTTCCCGGATCTAAAAACCTACAAAGGTAAAACGCTTGAGGCAACAGGTGAGCTAGCCAAGAACAACTTCACCGGAAAAGCCCAGATGAACATTACTTCTCCTGATCAGATAAAGGTCAAATAAGCCCTACAAGGAGATTTTAAACTTCAAAAGGTTGGGGGGGAGAGACCTTTAAAGGTCTCTCCCCCCAAATGGCCATATTAAAGTCATTTGGTTTAAATAACACATACTGTAATATTCTGAGATTCTCTGCCCGCAGCATAATATGGGCTGGAGGTATTACGTTGAAAGTCATCTACAAAATTAGCCAGATATCCATGTGGGTAACCATGCTCTCGTCCATAGTATTGATGCTACTAACGGTGGCGGATGTAGTCGGACGTTATGTATTTACCAGACCTATCACGGGCACGACGGAGATAACGGAAATGCTGATGATCTGTACGTTGCTCGCCATGATGTCCGCCACGCTGGCAGGCATGCAAATAAACGTAGATGTATTCACATCCAAGATGGCGCAGAAAAAACGGGCGAAATTTGACTTCAGTACCCTGCTGGTTGGATTGTTCCTGATTGTGATCCTGGCCTGGCAGAGTTTTAACCATAGCCTGTATATACTGAGCTATGGAATAAGTTCCTCGCGGCTTGAGATTCCGCAATTCCCATTTCACATAATAGTGGTAATCAGCTATGTTCTACTGGCGATTTCCATAGCCTTCGTTATGTGGCAAAAAATCGGGGAGATGATAAAGAAATGAGCCCAGAAATTATCGGAGTCATCGGCACATTGATCATGCTGGCCCTGCTGGGGACGGGCATGTGGATCGGCATTGCCATGGGCATCGTCAGCTTCGTAGGCATTGCTCTTATAATGGGCATTGACAACGCCCTTCTAATGGCAGGGAACATAACATATCAGAACATAGCATTTTATCCCATATCCGTCGTCCCCATGTTCGTGCTGATGGGCATCGTGGTAGCAGAGACAAATATCGGCGATGAGCTGTATAAAGCCGCCTACGCCTTTATCGGGCATATCAGGGGAGGACTGGCATCGGCTTCGGTACTGGCATGTGCAATGATAGCGGCCATTACAGGAGGCACCAATACGGGCATCCTGGTGATGGGCAAGGTAGCCCTTCCGCAGATGCGGAAGTATGGCTACGATGACGCGCTGTCATCCGGCAGCATAGCATCCGCCGCCACGATGGGCATTTTGATACCCCCCAGCATAGCCTTTGTGATGTACGGCATAGTGGTGCAACAGAACATCGGCCAACTATTCATGGCAGGTGTCATACCCGGAATCCTGCAGGCGGTGTTCTACGTAATAGTGACCTATATAGTATGCAGGATAAAACCAGCACTGGGGCCGGCGGGCCCCAAAACCCCCATGAAAGAAAGGATATATTCCCTGAAATATATCTGGCCGATGATGACGCTGTTCGTGCTGGTGATCGGCGGGATCTACGGCGGCATATTCACGCCCACCGAAGCCGGGGCAGTGGGAGCTTTCGGAGCGATTATCATCGGTATTGTCATGAGGCGTATGGGTAAAGACAATATGATCAGTTCATTAAAACAGACGGCCTTGATGACAGGCATGATCTGGCTGATGCTGATAGGAACATTCATGTTTGTACAGTTCATGGCAGTCAGCCAGCTCCCGCAATTTTTGGGCACCTGGATAACTGGTATGGGCGTCCCGGACTGGGTTATCATACTGGCTATAATAATACTATACCTGGTGCTGGGAGGCCCCCTGCCGGAACTCCCGCTGATAATGCTGACCATCCCCATCCTTTATCCGGTGATCGTGCAGATGGGGCTCAGCCCCATCTGGTTCGGCGTGATAATCGTAAGGATGCTGGAGATCGGCTCGATTTCACCTCCCGTGGGGGGGAATATCTTCATCATGAACGCGGTGACCGGAATACCCGTAACCACGATTTATCGTGGGGTGTGGCCCTACATTTCTGCGGATGTTGTGCATGTGGCGCTGCTGGTGGCTTTCCCGGCCATCTCGCTGTGGTTGCCCGGAATGATGTAATTTGACAATCCGTATCCTAGTCTAGTGTTAAAAGTACTTTTATCGGGAGTATGGAAATGAAAATATTTGGTCTATCTTTCGGCAAAAAAATGGGCAATAACGAGGTGCTGGTAAAGGAAGCACTGATGGGCGCACAGG
>CAZTHJ010000131.1:0-4288 GCA_964613565.1 uncultured Dehalococcoidales bacterium
GAGTAACATTGATTTGGTTGCCTTCTCCGGTCATAAGGGGCTGCTCGGACCCACAGGAACGGGCGGACTGGTCATCGGCGAAAGGGTGGATATTAATCACATGGAACCTCTTATCCACGGGGGCACAGGCAGCCGTTCACGGTACGAATATCAGCCAGAGATGCTGCCGGATAAATTTGAAAGCGGCACGCCCAATATCGTCGGCCTGGCCGGCCTTTATGCCAGCCTTAAATGGATCAGGAAGCGCGGCCTGGATTCAATTCGCCAGCATGAGATCGATATGACCCGTGCATTGCTGGAAAGGCTGCAGGATATCCACGGGATTAAGGTATATGGGACACTTGATCCGCTTAAATCTGTAGCCATAGTCTCCATCACATTTAAGGATAAATCCGTGTCGGAGATTGGTTTGTTGCTTGATGAGCATTACAGCATTCTATGCCGTGTCGGCCTGCACTGTGCTCCTGCTGCACACCGCACAATCGGCACCTTCCCTGAAGGCACAATCAGGATCTCCCCGGGCATTTTTACTTCACAAAAAGACATCCAGGAGACAATTCTGGCAATAAAATCGATGGCATCTCAATGAAGGATTTTGCAGTAATACTTTTCCACACCACATCAGCCGCCATTAAGACAGAAAAGTTGCTGCTGGGCCAAGGTTTTGTGGTAAAGCTGATACCAACCCCAAGACAGTTTTCCAGCGATTGCGGCGTGGCCCTGCGCTTTGACGCTGCCCAAATAGATGACATTCGTACACAAATTTGTGATACCTGCCTCGAAATCAGTTCCATACAGACCATGTAGTACAATCGGTACTGCTGACTTACCTTGACCAAAGTAACATATCATTTTTACCTGACACACAATATAATTTACCTGCTGTTTTTGTTATTCTGGGGATTGCATTATGAAATTGCGTAGAAAAATGATAATTATCCTGCTAGGAGCGCCAAAGATACAGGCACCGCTATTACAGAGGAATACCTGACGCGGACATTCGCTCCTTTTTTACCACAAAAGGAGCGGGACAGGGAACTGGGCTTGGGCTGAGCCTCTGCTACGATATAGTAACAGGCAATAACAGCAGCATTTATTGTCAAAGAACATTGGGCCAGGGTACAGACTTTATCATTAAACTACCTGCAGTAGCCACGATAAAAGGTTAGAGAAGTAAAAGCATGTTTAGAGCTTTTTGCCCTCATCAAGCAGATGCAGCAGGAGATCTACGACAGCAGGGTCAAACTGGCTTCCTTTACCCTTTTCCAACTCTGCACGTATAACACCAATATCCAAAGCCTTTCTGTATGGCCTGTCTGAACTCATGGCATCATAGGCATCAGACGTCATTAGAATCCTGGCCTCAATCGATATCTGTCCCTCGGTCAGGCCATGCGGATAGCCCTTGCCATCCATACGTTCGTGATGATGTGTAACCATATCCAGAATCCTATCATCATTAATTACAGGTTCCAGTATTTTATTCCCTATCTCGCAATGCGTCTTAATATGCTCATATTCCTCAGTTGTAAGTTTGCCTGCCTTGTTGAGAATATCCTCTTTAACTCCGATCTTGCCGATATCATGTACGAGGCCGGCAAGCTTGATTTTTTCAATCGTTTCCTGTGGCAACTGCATGGCTTCGGCCAGCGCCGTAGCCACATTGGTTACACGCTCGGAATGACCATGTGTGTACTTATCCTTTGCCTCAAGTGCAAACGCCAGAGATTTAATAGTATTGAGATAGCTATTGCGTATTTCCTTCGTCTGTTTCTGCACCTTCTCTTCGAGATTAAGGTGGTATTCCCTGTTCTCCATAATAAGGTGCCTTTTTTCGAGTGCACGGGTAACACTCAGTATCATAATATCAATATCTACCGGTTTGATTAAATAATCATAGGCGCCTATTCTCATGGCATCTATGGCTGTTTTGACATCTGATATGGCCGTGACCATGATAACCATGGTATCTGGCCACCTAGACTCAATATCAGCCAGAACCTCCATACCCGACCTTCCAGGCATGCTGACGTCGAGAAGCACCAGTGCAATTTCATTATCGGATAATACAGACAAAGCCTCGTCAGCATTGGATGCAACCTTTACAGTGTAGCCCTGCTTGGCCAAACGCCGTGACAGCATCTCGCGCACAAGTGGCTCATCGTCCACCACCAGGATGAGATCGCCTTTCTGGTCTTCGTTTGGTACAGTCTTCATCTTACCCTCCTCTGGGATCACTATCACAATACAGCAACATGATTAAGTTCGCATTTGCCCGCTTCGCTGCACAATATCCACAATTGATTTCACATCAAAAGGCTTTCTCCGTACCAGTAACGTGCCATCTTGCAGTGATTTGTAAATACTTTTATTCATTATACAGGAATAAGATTGATTTTTTTCTAAAAGGTTGGCAGGATAATCAGCATTTCCAGGCAAACAACAGGCTGCTACACAAGTATTAAAGCTATTGGGAAACGAAAAAGAAATTTGCAGAGATTTTCCTGAAAAAAGAATAGTCTATATGGGCAGATGCATGGGAAATTAGGCCGTTAGTGTCAATGACATAACAGGCTTGGTATTGCGGAGTATAATAATACATACAGATTAGCGGGTATTTAAATGCCGAGTTCTGCCCTGACATTAATATATTTAAGAATATTTTCGCGGCTGATCATGCCTACAATAATATTCTCTTTCATCACGGGTACCTGATTAATATTTTCCTCGATGATTATTTTCAGTACGGTACCCAGTTCTGTTTCAGGAGACACAGAGCGCAGTTTATGCAGCGGTGTCATCATATCCCGAACACTCCTGGACTGCCATAGTTCCCTGGGTACTGACTTCACATTATGTAATGTAACCAGTCCCAGCATCCTGCCCTCCTCAACAACTGAAAAACAACGTTTGCCCTGAGCCAGGATACCGTCTGTAACCAGGCTTTGGACACTCATTGAGGAGGACACCTGATTGCAGTCCTGAGTCATGACCTCATGAGCTTTGCGGCCTCGTAATAATTCTTCTAAAGCCATCTGTCTGTAACTGCCTGCGGCAGCGTTCTGCAGAAACCAGCCTATCAAAGCCAGCCATAAACCGTTTAACCAGTTTCCTGTAAAAATCAGCGCTACACCACCGGCGATAATGAGATAGCCGATAGCCTGTCCGGTTTTTGCAGCAATTCTGGTAGCCTTCTGCAGGTCATTATTGCGCCACCACATCAATGAGCGTAAAACCCTGCCTCCATCCAGGGGAAAACCGGGAATTAAATTGAAGCCGGCCAGCAGTATATTGATCCAGCCAAGCCAAAAGGAAATTGCGGTGACAAGTTCGGGAGCAGTTTTCCAAAAATACCAGATGCCGAGAAAAACAATTCCCAGCAAGAGGCTGGCCAGAGGACCGGCCAGAGCCATGAGAAATTCGTCCTGCGGACGTTTGGGCTCCTCGCTTATCTCTGATACGCCGCCAAAAACAAACAATGTTATGGACTTTACCGGTATGCCCTGCTTTTGAGCTACAATGCTGTGCATCAATTCATGAGCCAGAACTGAGCCAAAAAAGAGCAGGCTGGAAATGATGCCTGCTATGATAGTAGTCGGCATATCCCACTGCGGAAAAGCGCCGGGAAAATAACCCATGACCAGTCCCCAGGTTACCAGAATAAAGATAATAAACCAGGAAAAATGTAACCTGAGAGAAATGCCAAAGGCTTTGCCTATGGGAATACCTTTTCCGAACACGACTGCAACACCCCTTTACAGCATATTGATGATACAGGAGTTATAGTAAATGGAATAGTCAAACTGAGACAAGCAAGAACTTGCCTCAGTTTGACCACCGGAGTTAAACAGCGGAACTATTGGCTGACTTTCAGTTTGCTGTAGCATTCGCTGCAGTAAACTGGCTTTTCCTGCCTGGGCTCGAAAGGCACCTGTGTCTCTTTGCCACACTGTGCGCAGACAGCATCAAACATCTGCCTGCCCCTGCCGCCGGCAGCGCTACCACGTCGCTCGCTTTTCCTTGTCTGCCTGCAGTTCATGCATCTTTTCGGCTCGTTTACAAAACCTTTGGATGCATAGAATTCCTGCTCTTTTGCAGTAAAGGTAAATTCTGCGCTGCAATCGGCACACTGAAGCGACTTATCCTGGTAACCCATGGATGACCTCCTCTTGATAAATAATATTGGTTAGAGGCTCGGTCATCCTAACTCTTAACGGACTTTAGATAAACCATATACAGTCGATAACCAGAGCAAAACCTAATTAAATATACAACAAAGAAATTTGCA
>CAZTHJ010000132.1:0-4269 GCA_964613565.1 uncultured Dehalococcoidales bacterium
CATGGCAGAAAGGGCCAGGGCCATACTGAACCGTAAATATAATCAGGACATTACAGAGCTAGACCGGTAGCTCTGTAAAGCGCAGAAAAATCCAGGACACCGGATAAAGTCTGGAACCTGTAAAACTTGTGCTTGCTGTTAAATACACTTCTGCTAAAAGCTTCTTCGAGTCCTCTAACAACTTCATCGATCTTTTTAGGCACAATAACTATGGGGATCTTTTTACTTTCTGCCATATAGATGACCGCCTGCAGCGGAGGGGTCTCGCCTGTCAAGACCAGGCAGGAGGTGGATGTTTCCAGTGCCGCCAGTTGCATATCGGAGCGTTCACTGTTAATCACAGCAGCCTTATTGTCCTTGCGGCTGAAATATCCTGTTCCCGAATCGAGGGACATCGCCCCCAGCATAACATTATTGACCTGCCTATCAGCGCTTTCCTCAGCAGTTATGATGTGTCCTCCCAGCGCCCGTGCCAGTTCTGCTACGCTGATTCCCAGCAGGTCTCTATCCTCGGCTATTGTGCCAAGCAACTTGATGCCGATCCGACTGAAAGCTACCTCCAGTTCCTGGCTTAACCTGGTGATCTCGTGCTGTGGTACAAAATTGACAATCACACCGGAGAGCCTGCTGCCCAGTTCCTGCCTGACTTTTACGAGCTTGTTGGGATTGAGTCCCTCGGCATAGCGCTGCAGTATGATTACAGGTGCACTGAATAATTCTGACAGTTTATAGCAGGACAGTGTGGATGCGCCGTTCAAGGTCAGACCGCTCAAACCTTCAATGAGGACAATATCCTTATCGCCAGCCATGCTGTTAAAGCCATCTCTGATCTTGCCCAGCAAATCCGCAGAGTCCTCTGAAAGGCTGTTCCAGAGATCCATGGTAGAAATCTGCAGAGGTGGTGCCGTCTGGCAGCCTTGCTCCAATCCCAGCATATCGCCGACCATCTTAGCATCCTGGTATTTATAAGCCTTCTGCTCTTTAATCTCCAGGGGGACGAAATAGCCGACCTTTTTACCCTTTCCCATGAGGTTCTTCATCAGAGCAGCAGCCAGCGCTGTTTTGCCAGCGGGCTCAATGGATGAGAGCAATAAAACAGCAGTCATAATACCTCCCGTACCCAAAATACTAAATAGCAGTGACAATTATATCATTGAACTACCTTACCTTTACAACCATCCTCTGTAGGCTTATAATTAAGATAAAATATTGCTTGACTGAGAGCAGCCTTGCTCTCAGCTTTTTTATTTATAGTTTTTGGGGGGTTCCATGGCACAGAAAAAAGTACATATTACAAAGAGCGGATTGTCGAAGCTGGAGGCTGAACTGAGCGAACTGGTCACTGTTAAACGCGCAGAGGTAGCCGATAAAATAAAACGTGCCAGGGAAATGGGGAGCTCCGAAAATAATGCCGAATATGATCTGGCTAAAAATGAACAGGCTTTTATTGAAGGTCGCATTCTGACATTGGAAAACACGATCAGGAGCGCCACCATCATTGAATCCCCGGCACAGCCAGGAATAGTTGAGCTTGGTAATACAATACTGATTCAGAACCAGGACGGTAAAATTGAGCAATATACAATTGTCGGCAGTGCCGAAGCAGATCCCCTGGATGGCAAAATATCGGAGGAATCACCCGTAGGAAAAGCGCTTCTGGGCAAAAAACAGGGTGACAATGTGCAGGTCAAAACCCCTGCGGGCTTGTTGAAGCTGTTTCTACTGGAAGTCAGCTAAAACCATGGCAAACTCTGAAAACATAGTTCCGGAACGTCTGGAAAAACTTAAGCGCATCCGTGAAGTGGGCATTAATCCCTATCCCGCAACCTATCACCGTACTCATCAGAATGCCCAGGCTCTATCCTTCTTTCAGCAGCATGAACAGAATGCAGAATTAATATCAGAAACGGCGCTGAGCCTTAGCGGCCGCGTCATGGCCATGCGCATCATGGGCAAGATGGCTTTCATGGATATCAGGGACGTTTCCGCAAAAATTCAACTGCACTTCAGTCAGAATACGCTTGGGGATACATTCGCACTGCTCAAAGAAATTGATATTGGTGATTTTCTGGGAGCCAGGGGTAAGCTGTTCCGCACCAGGAGCGGCGAAATCACGTTGGAGGTAGCCGAGTTCACCATGCTTGCCAAGTCATTGCATGCGCTGCCGGAGAAATGGCACGGCCTGGTGGATGTGGAAAAGAGATATCGCCAGCGCTATCTGGACTTGATTTCCAGCGAAGAGATAAAAGACCTTTTCCTCAAGCGCAGCAGCATTATCACAGCCATGCGGCAGTTCCTCGATGGAGAGGGATATATCGAGGTGGAAACACCTGTATTTCAGCCGTTGGCAGGCGGGGCCATGGCCAAACCCTTTATCACACACCACCATGCCCTGGATGAAGACCTCTACCTGCGCATAGCGCTGGAACTATATTTAAAGCGGCTGGTTGTAGGAGGGATGGACAGGGTCTATGAAATCGGGCGCGTTTTTCGTAATGAAGGGATTTCCACGAGACACAACCCCGAATTCACCATGCTGGAGAGCTATGCCGCCTATAGCGACTATAATGACATCATGCAGCTGGTAGAGGAAATGATCAGCCACATTGCGCGGACGGTGTTTGGCACGACCAGCGTTAAATACGGGGAACATGCTCTGGACCTGGCTCCACCGTGGAAGCGCGTATCGCTGAGGGAAGCTCTCATGGAGAGCTGCAAAATAGACTTTCTGAAATATCCTGACACCACATCCTTGAGCTGTAGAATGAAAGAGTTGGGCATACCTGTTGATCCCGGCAGAGACAAAGGGAAACTGATCGATGATCTGATCTCAACCTATATAGAGCCGGAGCTGATACAGCCTACTTTCCTGGTTGATTACCCCATTGAAATGTCGCCCCTGGCCAAGACGAAATCCGGTGATGACAGGATAGTAGAACGATTTGAGGGCTTTATTGCGGGCATGGAAGTTGCCAATGCTTTTTCCGAGCTCAATGACCCGCTGGAGCAGGAAAAAAGGTTCCTGCAGCAGATACAGCAGAAGCTTCCTGGCGATAAATCTGATGATATTCTGGATGTAATTGACGATGATTTCCTGCTGGCACTAGAATATGGTATGCCGCCGACGGGAGGGCTAGGCGTCGGTATTGACAGGCTGGTCATGATACTCCTTGATAAGGCTTCTATCAGAGAGGTTATTCTCTTCCCGCAACTGAAATCGAAATAGGTTTTTACATAGAATTATATGCTCGACATCAAGTTAATCAGAGAAAACCCAGCGCTGATTCAGCGCATGCTGGACCAGCGCGGCGATGATACGTCTTTAAGTGGCGTACTGGAACTGGACGGGGCTTACCTGGAAGCCTTGCGCCAGGTGGAAGCTCTTCGTGCAAAACGAAATGATGTTTCCAAACAGATCAGCAAGATGAAGGAAAAACCCCAGGAGCTGATTAGGGAGATGCGCAGGGTGGGTGATGAGATCACTGCTCTGGAGGCAAAAATGACGGAATTATCGGCACAGCTGCAGGACAAGCTGCTGAGGATTCCCAATATAACTCGCGAGGATGTGCCCGTGGGCAAAGATTCCGCCGCTAACGTGGTAGCACGCAGCTGGGGCCGGCCCAGAGAATTGAATTTCATACCGCAGCCGCACTGGGACCTGGGCGAAAAACTGGATATTATTGATTTTGCCAGGGGTGTCAAGCTTTCCGGCACGCGTTTCTATGTTCTCAAAGGTGCCGGGGCAAAACTGCAGCGGGCCATCATCAGCTTCATGCTTGATCAGCATATCAAGGAGCATGGCTATACAGAGATCTACCCTCCCTATATGGTCAAGGGTGAATGCCTGGTGGGCTCCAGCAACCTTCCCAAGTTCGCCGATCACCTCTACCACGATGCCGAGGAGGACCTCTGGTTTATACCCACTGCCGAAGTTCCGCTGACCAATCTGCATCGAGATGAAATCCTGTCTGCCGGGACTCTGCCCATTCATTACGTTGCTTATACCGCCTGTTTTCGCCGTGAAAAGATGGCGGCGGGCAAGGATACCCGCGGCATCAAGCGCGGGCATCAGTTCGATAAGGTGGAAATGTATAAATTCTGCAAGCCGGAAGACTCCACTGAAGAGCTGGAGGCCATGGTGCATAATGCCGAGGATATCTGCCAGAAACTGGAGCTGCCCTACCGTGTCCTGCTGCTGTGTACTGGCGATATGGGATTTGCCTCTGCAAAATCATATATCTTTTCTATTTGAGTCTGTTCAAAGGGCTC
>CAZTHJ010000133.1:0-4248 GCA_964613565.1 uncultured Dehalococcoidales bacterium
GTGACTGGCGGTAAGCCCGTGATATTACGTCAGGGTGCTATTGCATCTGCCAGGGTAGAGGCTGTGTGGGAAAGATATCTTAAGATGATAAAAGGGAGCGCCTAAAAACAGGAAAATTACCTAGTATGTATTAACCAGGTCCCGACTTTGTTGCTGTAGCCGAACTTGGCATGAAGAAAATTGCGGGTAAGGAAATTATCGTGACAGCGGCCAGCCCGAAAAAGATTATAGAGAAACCCAAAGCCATATTGTCCTGGTATGTCTGTAGAATTAACGAAATGACAGCAATGCTGATGGAAGAACCGCACTGGCGGAACATGCCGCGGATACCTGTAATAGTTGAGACGCGCTCCGGCATGAGCTCAATACAGGCATTATTAGCGGCCGGTATAGCGATGCCAGAGCCTAGGCCCGAGAGGAAAAGGATGAATATCAATATAGCTACACTGATAATAGCCATATTGAAAATATATAGTGCAGCGGGCTCCATACCCAGCAGTACCAGACTGATGCTGAACAAAATAGAACCGATGAGCATGGGTTTCCTATAGCCCCACTTAAGGATAAATGCGCTTACTAATGTGGAAGCAGCGATAAGCGCGATGGAGCGCGGCGTCAGAATGGCTCCGCTGACAAAGGTTGAGACGCCATATACGGAGACGGCATAAAGGGGCAGAAAAGACATCACTCCCAGGGCTGAGAAACCAAGTATAAAGTTATATATGTTGGCAGCAATAAAGGGTTTTTCTCTGAGTATCTCCAGATCAATGATAGGGTTTTGGATACTTCGCTCGTAACGGATGAAAATGATAAGAAACAAGGCTGAAATAATGACTAGCGTGGCGAAAAATACCCAGGAAATTTCCCCTCCGCCTCCCAGACTGCTCACGGCTACGAGGAAAGTGCCCAGAGTGACAGTGAGCAAGCCAGCACCAAGTACATCGATTTTGCCCGGCTGGCGCGGGCTTGGCTGAATAACGCGGTATCCAGCCAGGAGGACTATCAGCCCCAGTGGAATATTTATCCAGAAGATGGAGCGCCAGCCAAAGGCTTCCACCATCCAGCCGCCCAGATTGGGACCGATGATCTGGCCAGCGGCAAAGATGCTGCTAAACAGGCCTACCACCTGATGCCTTTTGCTGGCAAATTCGTCTACAGCTATGCCTGTGGCAGAGGGCAGAATGCCGCCTCCACCAAGCCCCTGAATAAACCTGGCAAAGATGAGCACCCCAATATTTGGTGCCAGGGCGGAGATTAGAGAACCTACGATAAAGCAGATCACGGCAAACATGAAGATGAATTTCCGCCCCAGTATATCGCTGATTTTGCCGGCGACAGGCATGGATACAGCTGCTACAAACATGGTAACACCTATGACCCATCCGGCCAGGACAAGGGTTGTGTTCAACTCAGCGGTTAAATGGGGGAAAGCAACCGCCACCGAGGTGCCACTTATGGAAACCGCAAGGAGACCAAGGCCCAGCACTATGAAAACAAAGTACCTGCGCACGAGGATAAAGTCTACAATAGAAAAGACAACCAGGCAATAAAGGACAGGTTATGAATATTCGCCAAAGCATACTATACCTGGAAGAGTATAGGTTCAGTTTATGGGATCAAATATTAGCCTTACTCATAACGCAGAGCTTCGATTGGATTGAGCCGGGAACCGCGCCATGCCGGGTATAAGCCAAATATTAATCCAATAGCGGCTGATATGGAAAATGCGAGAATTACAATATCAGCAGTGACCACTGTGGTATAATTCATGGTTTTTGCGACTATCAGTGATGTGCCCCATCCCGCAAGAATACCCACTATTCCTCCGGCTATGCACAGAATTGCGGCTTCCAGGAGAAATTGAATAATGATCTCAAGTTCCTCGGCCCCCAGTGCTTTGCGAAGGCCGATTTCCCTGGTCCTTTCCATCACGGAAACCAGCATGATATTCATCACCCCGATACCTCCCACAAGCAGGGATATGGCCGCGATGGCTCCCAGCAGGAAAGTCATGCTGCTCATAGCCTCGGAGATGGTCTCAATCATATCTTCCTGTGTTGTAATGCTGAAATCATCATCGGCGTCCATGGTGAGCTTATGCCTGTAACGCAAGAGGCTCGTAATCTCTTCTGTAATCGCATCATTGTACTTCTGATCTTCAACCTGTACGACTACGGAGCTTACGATATGCTGTCCCTGGGTGGTTAATGCCCTGCTCTGCAGCTGGTACATGGCCGACAATGGTATCATGATGGCACTATCGGTATCCCCAATAAAGGACCTGCCCTTACTTGCTATCACGCCGATAACCCGAAACAGTAGCTGGCCGACACGGATTTGCTGTCCGTAGGGGTCATTGTCTCCGAATAATGTTTCGGCTACGTCTGGACCTATAATAGCTATGCGGTTAGAACTGCTATAATCCTCGGCAGACATGGCTACGCCATTGGTAATGGTTAAATTGAGTACATCCTGGTATTCAGGAGTAATACCAGTAATGCGGGTGTTCATATTGTTGCCGCCCGCAATTACCTGTGACGAGGTAGAAGAATAGGGCGCTACGGCGGTGATATATGATATATTCTGCTGGATTGCCTCCGCATCTTCCAGGGTTAGAGTTTGTGCGGAACCCATGGCAGAACGAACGCCACCTGATGAAGTGGAGCCTGACTGGACAAACAGCAGGTTGGTGCCCAACCCCTGGATGCTGGATACAATTCTACTCTCGGTACCCTTGCCGATGGACATCAGCGCAATGACGGCACCCACGCCAATGACGATACCCAGCATGGTGAGAAAACTGCGCAATTTGTGTGAAATAATACCTACCCAGGCTGTAGATAGAAACTCCAACCATTTTTTCATCTCTTTTCATCCTTGGTAATGACTCCGTCCATGATATGTATAACCCGCTGGCAGTAGTCAGCAATGCGGGGATCATGCGTGATGACAATAAGTGTTATCCCGTTTTCCTTGTTCAGCCTGGTGATGATAGACATGACCTCTTCACCAGAGCGGCTGTCAAGGTTACCTGTAGGTTCATCTGCCAGGATCAGGGGCGGATTTTTAACCAGTGCCCGGGCAATAGCAACTCTCTGCTTCTCACCGCCGGACAACTCATTGGGTTTATGCCTGGCTCTTTCAGCAAGGCCGACCCTGGTCAAAGCTTCCACAGCTGGTGCATAATCGGTTTTATGCGCATAGCGCAGTCCAAGTTGTATATTGGCCAGGGCTGTCATATATGGTAAAAGATTAAATGTCTGAAAAACAAAACCTATTTTTTCTCCCCTGATTCTGGCCAGTTCATGACGGTTCATTTTACTGACCTCTTTGCCGTCCAGAAAATAATCCCCATCTGTGGGCACATCCAGGCATCCTATAATATTAAGCAGGGTGGTTTTGCCTGAGCCTGAGGGCCCCATAATCGCTACCATTTCACCCTGACCGACTTCCATATCTACTCCCTGTAAGATATTCAGTTCACCAGTGCCCATGGGAAAACTCTTAACAATGTTACATAAACGTATCATCTTATTAGAATCCTGGTCGGCCCCCTCCCATAGGTATCCTTATATTTGGTGATGATGTTGAATTTGGAGTTGATGAAGTTATTGCTTTAGTAATAACTATGTTTTCTCCTTCAGTCAGCCCTTCGGTAATCTCTGTGTTTTGCCAGTCGCTCATGCCAGTCTTGACGGCGCGTTTTTCTGTGGTATCAGCGCTTTTCACGACCTGCACGAAAGCGTTATTGCCCTCCCTTGTCAATGCCCTGCTTGGAATGAGCAAAACATCCTCTTTTTGCTGGATTACTATGGTGATGTTAACTGATAAACCTTCCTTCAAAGTGGGTATGGTATAAGATTGCTGGCGTGAATTGAAAGATGATCGCGGTGAAGTGCCATTGCCGGGTGCCGTCTGATTATTGCTGGTGCCGGATAAAGTAGGCGCCGTGATATTGTCCCGCGGTAATACTGGCTGATCTACTGATACTGAAGGCCGAACGGAAGGCGAAGATGTCACTCGTAATTTAACCGCGTAGTTTACCACACCACCTGAAATAGTTGCTGCCGGGGAAATAGCGGTAACAGTCGCTGGCAAATTTACATTGCTGAGGGCTACTACCTGTATGGTAGCCGCGGAGCCCAGGTTAACGTTGAAGATATCTGTCTCATTAACCGATGTTTCTACCTCCAGGATATTGGGGTCTATCAAGCGAATAACAATCGTACCCGTAGAAACCTTATCCCC
>CAZTHJ010000134.1:0-4245 GCA_964613565.1 uncultured Dehalococcoidales bacterium
ACGTGGGTTTGGAAAATATAAAAATCGGTGAGACAAACCAGGAATCAATGAAGAAGCTATGGCAGGATTCTCCGGGGCGCTTAAGGCAAAGAAAGGATCAGTACAGTTCCAGGCACAGGCATAGTCATGAAGCCCGACTATCTGATACTTACCGACGGGCGAAAGGTTCGCGTGGAGTGGAACATGAACGCCTTGTGCGAGTTCACTACGCTTACCGGCATCGAGATGAACGAGCTTGCCGGCGGCAAGGCCGACATCAAGAAGCTGCGAACCATTGCCTGGTGCTCAGCTGTTGAAGGCGAAGCAGCCGAGGGCCGTGAGCTTGGCCTCTCTGAGATTGAGTTCGGGCGGCTCATGGATATGCAGTTGGTAATAGAGTTCTCTAAAATACTGGAGGCACAGACATCCGGGGCTGAAAAAAAAAATCACCCCCCGCTGAGATTTCCGAAGATACTCTTCAGGAAGGATTAGATGTAGGCGACCTGTCGAAATATACCTTCTCGTACCTGTGGAAGTTTGCTCTCGGATGCCTGCGTTATACCCCGGAGTTTTTTGGCATCACCCGCGTGGGCGATTTCCTCGATGCCATGGCCGGGCATAACGAAGCCGAGAACGAAAGGTTCAAAAGCCTGGCTGAGCTCGTGCGCACATCAACGGCTAAGCTCTGGAACATACAGGTTGCCTGCGGAGAGAAGCTCACCGAAGAGGAGCTCTGGCCGTTCCCATGGGACGAGAAAGTACCGGTGGTGAAGATCAGTAATGAGCAGCGCAAAGAAGTAGAGGACCTGCATGAGAAAATATTAATGAAAGATACTCCTGATGGGAACAGTGATATCAAATCTTAAAGCGCGTTTCGGCGTTGATTCTGCCGACCTGAAGAAAGGGCTGAAGGACGGCGAAAAGGCAGTTGACGATTTCAAGGGAGCTGCCGGCAATATCCTCGATGAGTTCGCCTCCATGTTCGGGCTCAATATGGGAGCCGTTAACGATGCCATCGGCACCGCCCAGAAGTCGCTTAACTTCCTTGGATCTTCATTTACCGCTGCTGCCGGCGGCGGAAATAAGCTTGCCATTGCAATGAAGGTTGTGAAGATGGCCCTGATATCCACTGGCATAGGTGCTATCGTGGTGGGGCTCGGGTCCCTTATTGCTTACTTCTCAAAAACCGGAGAGGGCGCCGATAAGTTCGCGAAGATCCTTGCCCAGATCAAATCAGTTATTAATAACACTATTGAACGCCTTGCCACTTTTGGCAAGGGTCTCTGGGAGATCATGACCGGTAAGTTCAAGCAGGGATGGGAAACTATGAAGGGAGCCTTCAAGGGCATGGGCGATGAGATCCGCGAAGACTGGAAGGCTGCCGGCGACCTGGCCGACCGTGAAGATGCTCTCGAAGATAAAGAGATTGATCTTATCAATTCCCTCGAACAACGTAAGGCTAAAATTGCGGAGCTCCGGCTGCAGGCACGCGAGGAGCTTGAAGATCAGCATAAAAAACTCGACCTGGTAAAGCAGGCCGAGGATCTCATCCGCAGTGTCTATGCCGATGAGGTCGGTATAGAGAAAGAGCGCCTGGCGATAATGAAGGAGAAGCTGGCCATCCAGACGAAAGATCCTACCGATGAGCAGCGCCGCGAAGTGGCGGAACAGGAGGCTAAGATCAACGGGCTGCTACGTCAGCAGTCAGAGGAGCTCCGGGCCCTTACTCGCGAAAAGAATGCCGCGCTGAAGGTTGTTCAGGAAGAGCTTGAGCTGCAGAAGATGAAGGCTGAAACAGTAGGGATAGTCCGTGCCGAGATCGATAACCTCAAAGCTCCTGATTTCAACCAGGTCATTGCCAATGCACTGGCTCCGTTGCCTGAGTTTCAAAAGCAGATCAGGCAAACAATGGTCGATGTAAGTTCGGCAATTAATGATGCTTTTGAAAATATGGCCTATGGGCTCGGAGAGTTTCTCGGGGCCCTTGCAATCGGCGATGCCGGCATTAAAGATTTTGGCACCATGATGGCAGCCGCTTTTGCCGACCTGGCTGTTACTGTTGGCAAGATAGTTATCAAAGCGGCTCTTGCCGTTGCCGGTATTGAGCAGGCCCTGAAGATCCCTGGCGCCTGGCCCATTGCCCTGGCCGCCGGGGTTGCCCTGGTGGCCGTCGGATCCATGGTCCGCGGCGCCCTGGCTAATGCTGCATCAGGGAGCTCTTCAACATCCATGGCTACCCAGGCAAGCGCTTATACCTACGATACCCGGGCCGCAGTTACTCCGGCAAAAGTAAATGTTGCATTGTCAGGCACGTTCCGAATCCAGGGGAAGGATCTTGTGCTCGTTATTGAAGAAGAAAATACACGCAGGGACATTACAACTTAAATGGCATACGGGTTAAAATATGAACTGCTCTGCACATCAAGGCTCAGTAATCTTTACAAGCTGAGGCTCACGTTCGATGGTTACGCAGGTGATGATATCGACCGCGATATCCCTCTACCGTCTTTCTTCCTGAGTAAAGATAAAGCAGGGGTTATCAAAGGCACTTCCCTCCAGTTCTCCATCCGCGAAGAAGCCGACTTTGAGTTTCTGGAGTTCTATACAAATAATGCCAAATACATCAAGGCTGAACTATATAAAAGCACCGCGCTTATCTGGTCGGGCTATGTTGCCCCCCAGCAGTACCAAGTCCCTTATAAACCTGCTCCCTGTAATGTAACCTTTCTGGCAACCGACGGGCTCGGGCTGCTTAAGAATGAAGATTTTACACTCACCGGCAGCCAGTCGCAGCTCGCTATCATCATGCACTGCCTCGATAAGATCGCCCTTAACCTGGGCTACTCTATTGCCATCGATCTTTTCGAAACCACACATAATGAAACATATTCTCCCCTGGCGCAGACTTATGAGGATGCCTCAAATTATGAGGACAAGAATTGTTATGAGGTGCTCGTCTTGATGCTCGCCAAGTATAATGCGGAGATATCGCAGAGCGGAGGGCGCTGGCGGATAGTTGGCGATAACGACAAGAAAAGCACTCCGAAGCTTTACACTTACCTGGGTGTTTATGAATCTGCCGGATCTGCTCCCATTGTACTCGACCTCGGTTATCCCGGTACCGGTATTGAGGTGTCGCCGGTTGGAACCCTGCAGATGGGCCTTCAGGCAGGAGGCAAGAGTGTGAAGATCACTCATAATTTTGGAAGAAAAGATTCATGGCTCGATAATTACGACTTCACGAAATACGAATCATCAATGTTCACGGGCTGGTCAAAGAACGGGAGCTATGATGTTCTTCAGCGCGAGCATGAAGGGAAGAAGTATGCATTTCTTAAAGGCTATTCAAACACCGGCGTTGATTATATCCATCAATCGCTTTCCGTAGTGAATACTGATGGCGATGACTTTAATTTTGAAATAGATATTTGTCCCGTGGGATTTCTTTCTCATGGATATTCTGGTAAATCACCAATATCTATGACAATAAAGATGCTTGTTCGCCTGTATGATGGGGCATCAACATATTATTATCTTGGAATAGATGGGTGGGAAACATCTGAAACATATCTCGAGTTTGCTTTGACATCTTCTATCCGCTGGCCGGTATGGCAAAAGAAGATAGTTGTAACCGGGGCACTTCCCTGTAGTGGGACTTTGCTGGTCAGACTTTATAGGTTTCAGGCTGCCAGTGAACCTGAAAATACAAACTATAGCGGCATAGCGTATTCAAACGTCAAGGTATTCTCTCTATATGATTCGCAGATACTACCCGGGATTCTTGAAACCACTGCTTCATTTGATAACAGCACCGAGCCTAATAAGCTTTCTGATCTTGATATGTTTGTTGCCGATGCTCCCGATTACGATAATGCAGGGCTGCTTTATAAATACATAACAAAGCTGAGCGATGGATCCTGCACATCTTTATGGCACCGTTATGGAAGTGGCATCGAATACTCTCTTGTTATTCAGCGTGCCCGCATGCTCGCGAGCAATAACCGCGTGGCCCGGCAGAAGCTTACCGGTGTTATAAAAGGAGGCTCGCTGTCTTTTGATTCTATAGTCAAGCATTCTTATAACAGCAACCGCGAATTTGAAATATCCGAATGCACCTGGGATCTCTATGAAGAGAAGTGGACAGTTACACTTTTGGAGGTACTTTCCTGGAGCGATGAGGCTATTACTTTCACCTCCGAAAGTTCACAGGGAGAATCTATTTCCATGGGATCTTCAGGCGAAATTTTAAGTGCATCAATCATAAAC
>CAZTHJ010000135.1:0-4200 GCA_964613565.1 uncultured Dehalococcoidales bacterium
AGAAGTCGGTGTTGCAGAACCCAATGCGATAGGAATATCCTGTGGATTGGCACTGCCCATGGGCTGAATGTGCAGGTGACGATTGAACCTGTTCTGCAGCCCTTCTTCCACGATCAGCGCCAGCGCCTCATGCAGGGCATACACCATGGAGATGGGCGCCGTATGATGGTAGAAACGGCTGGAAGACCAGTAGGACGCCAGCAGGGACAGGTCCAGGTACCAGCTCTGTACCTTGTTTTTGCGTGATTTCAGCACCGCCAGGGCCTTTTCATTAGCCGTAAAGGGCGCTAGCCCGGGAGGGCAGTTGACGCATTTCTGCGTGCCGCTGTAACAGATATCTATACCCCACTCGTCCACGTCCAGCTCATGCCCGGCCAGCGAGGTGACCGCATCCACGAGGAACAGGGAGTCATATTTTTTGGCTATCCTGGAAGCCTCTTCCAGCGGCTGCAGCGCGCCTGTGGAGGTTTCTGCATGCACCAGCGCCAGCAGCTTGACCTTTTTCTGGGCTTTAAAGGCCTCTTCAATGGCCTCGGGCTGGATGATCCTGCCCCATTCCGCTGTCAGCGGTATCACTGTGGCGCCGCAGCGCGAGGCCACATCCGCCATGCGCTCTCCGAAAAGGCCGTTCACCCCCACGATAGCCACGTCTCCCGGCTCGAGGAAATTGACAAAGCTGGCCTCCATGCCGGCAGAGCCCGTGCCTGAAATAGGGAAGGTAAGCTGGTTTTTAGTCTGGAAAACGCTGCGCAGCAGGCTCATGGTATCTTCCATGATGGAGACGAAATAGGGGTCAAGATGACCCACCATGGGGGCCAGCATGGCCATTTGCACGCGGGGGTGGATATTGCTCGGTCCGGGGCCGAGCAGAAGCCGCTGGGGAGGGTTTAGCTGCTGATATGAAACACTTGTCATGAATATCACCTTTTATTTTATTTATACGGTTTACGGGCTGAAGTACAAATTATGAAAAGAAATTATAAGGATTGCTGCAGTTTAAAGTCAATTAATTATAGGCTCCCTGAAATTATGGGGGTTTGAGCAGGAATATGAAGCTTATATAAATTCCGCTGGCATTTCAAATAAACTACATGATTTGTGATCCAGCAAGAACTTATTGTTTGTACCCCCGATATGCTATAATCTAGCAACGCAATAGCTTGTATATTGTGATAGAAGAAATACGATATTTTGCACCTTCAAGCGGTCACCAGGCCATCAGTGCCTGCATGTCAATCTTTCCTGAGTAAATGCTGATGAATAGGATACTGAAATAATATGGTACAGAAAAACGGAAGCAACAATGTCAATAATAACAATAGCGAAGGCTACGGCGCCGAAGATATTCGCATCCTGGACGGGCTGGAAGCAGTACGTAAACGTCCCGGTATGTATATCGGCAGCACAGACGCATACGGACTGCATCACCTGGTTTATGAAATCGTTTACAATACCATTGATGAGGCCATGGCAGGCTTCTGTACCCGCACCGAGATCTTTATCCACCCGGATGATTCCGTAACGATTACCGACAACGGGCGCGGTATCCCTGTGGACATCCATCCCACCACCAACAGGTCTGCCCTGGAGGCTGTACTGACCATACTGCATGCCGGCGCTAAGTTTGGCGGCTCTTCATACCGTGTCTCCAGCGGCCTGCATGGCGTGGGCGCCTCCGTGGTAAATGCGCTCTCCAGCTGGCTCAAAGCCGAGGTCAGGCGTGACGGTAAAAATCACTTCCAGGAATACCAGCGCGGTAAACCTCTGGATGTGGTCAGGGTCATCGGTACGGCAGATACCACAGGCACCACCATCACCTTCCTGGCAGATAAGGAGATCTTCCACGAGATCAACTATGATTTTGACATACTCAGCCAGCGTTTCAAGGAGCTGGCTTATCTCAATAAGAACCTGGAAATATACTTCGCGGATGAGCGCTCCGGCCGCGAGGTGACCTATTACTTTGAGGGCGGTGTATCCAGCCTGGTAGGCCGGCTGAATAAGAGCCGCGTCGTCCTCAACCCGACCCCTATTTACATCACGGGCTCTGCCGAGACCACCATCGTGGAAGCAGCCCTGCAGTACAATGACGGCTACTCTGAAAATATGCTCAGCTTCGCCAACTGTGTCAATACCATAGACGGCGGCAGCCATCTCACCGGTTTCCGTGCCGCCCTCACCCGCGTGCTCAACGATTATGCGCGCAAGAACAAGTTCATCAAGGAGAGCGATGCCAACGTGGTGGGTGACGATGTGCGCGGCGGGCTTACTGCTGTGATCAGCGTCAAGCTGAGTGAACCGCAATTTGAAGGCCAGACCAAGGCCAAGCTGGGCAATCCCGAAGTCAGGCCGCATGTGGAAACAGTGGTTGCAGATGGACTTAACCTTTTCCTGGAACAGCATCCCGAAGATGCCAGGGCGATTATTGAAAAGTGCCTGATCTCGGCCAAGGCCAGGGAAGCGGCCAGGAAAGCCCGGGAGCTGATCCTCAAGAAGACAGGCCTGGACGGCGGCATGCTGCCGGGGAAACTGGCCAATTGCGCAGAGAGAGACCCCGAGGTCTGCGAGTTATACCTTGTCGAGGGTGATTCCGCCGGAGGCTCGGCCAAGCAGGGCAGGGACCGCAAGTTCCAGGCTATCCTGCCGCTGAGAGGCAAAATCCTTAACGTGGAAAAGGCACGCCAGGATAAGATACTGGAACATGAGGAAATCAGGGCTATCATTACTGCACTGGGTACCGGCGTGGGAGAATCGGCCGATTTCTCCAAATTGCGCTATCATAAAACGGTCATCATGACGGATGCCGATGTGGACGGCTCGCATATACGCACACTGCTACTGACCTTCTTCTACCGCAACATGCCGGAGCTGATACACAGGGGACATCTCTACATAGCACAGCCGCCTCTGTACCGTCTCAAGTCGGGCAAAGAGGAACATTGGATTTACTCCGACAGGGAAAAGGATGAACAACTGGCCAAAATGAAGAGCAGCAAGGTGGATGTACAGAGATATAAGGGCCTGGGCGAAATGAGCCCGGAACAGCTCTGGCAGACCACCATGAACCCGGCTACGCGTACCCTGCTCAAGGTAGAGATAGCAGATGCCATTAATGCTGACTGGGTTTTCCATATGCTAATGGGCAACGAGGTGCCGCCGCGTAAGTCCTTTATACAGGCCCATGCCAAGAATGTGAGAAATCTGGATATCTAAGAGAACCCTGTCCCCCAGGCCCCCGGCAGGAAGTATCCTGTACCTCGCTTGGAGGAATTCCCTTGGATTTGACTCTAGGGGCAGCTTAAAGTTCTATTCCTTACCTGCATCCGCTGTCTTAGCCCCATAAAGCCCATTATCGTTGATATATTGCAGAACAGACTGCGGAACAAGTCCCTTGATGGTCAACCCCTGCGCCACCCGCCTGCGTATCTCCGTGGAACTGATATCGATAGGGGGAATTTGAAGCATTATCAGCCTGCGGGATAAGCCGGGAATCAGGCCCTCCAGTTTCCTTATATCCGGTTTTTCCACACCGGGACGGGAAAAGGCCACCAGTTTGCACAGTTTAACGACCGCTCCCGGATCTTTCCACTGCGGCAGCTCCAGCAGGCTGTCCCAGCCAAGAATAAAATATATCTCATCCCTTACGTCCAGTTCGCCCTTTAAAATATTAAGGGTATCCACTGTATAGGATGGCCCCTCTCTTTCCAGTTCCACTTTAGAGATGTCGAAACCATACCTGTCCTGTACTGCCCGGTAAACCATTTTTACCCTGTGCTCCGCCGGCAGCACATCCGGGCGGCCTTTTAAGGGTGGTTCATTGGCAGGCACAAATAAGACCTTGGATAGCCCCAGTCTGTACATGGCCTGCTGGGCAATTTCCAGATGGCCGTTGTGCACTGGGTCAAAGGTCCCCCCTAAAACTCCAATTTTCATTCTTTCTCCCTGCGGGCCATCGGTTTAGGCCGGAAGATAAACTCGGCTCCTGCCTTCTCCTTTGCACTCCCGCGCGCCTTTTTCAGCTCATCTTTTACCGCTTGCATCATTTCAGTAATCCCCTGGCCCTGGAGCGCTGATATGGGATAAACCCTGTGGCCATGCGCCTCCAGCCTGCTGATAATCTCTTTCTCCCTCTCCCCTCTCCCCAATAAATCAATCTTGTTCAATGCTACAATATAGGGCTTTCTCCACAGCTCCTCACTG
>CAZTHJ010000136.1:0-4182 GCA_964613565.1 uncultured Dehalococcoidales bacterium
GAACCTCTACTGCGCTTAATGCTGCAGAAGCACGCTTCCGATTTACATCTCACGGCTAATACACCTCCCATATTCCGTATTAGTGGAGTACTCAACCCGGTGGAAGGCACTCCATATTTAACAGCAGAAAATACGCAGAACTTTTTTGAGCAAATTTCGAATCCTGAGCAAAGAGAGACCTTTAAAGGTGATTTTGAACTGGATTTTACCTATGCCATGGCAGATCTAGCCAGATTCAGGGTTAACGTGATGAAGCAGCGCAACACCCTCAGCCTGGCATTGAGGTTGGTTCCCGTTGAGGTGCCGTCCATCGATGGGCTGGAACTGCCGCAAATATTGAAAAAGTTAATCTTAAAAGATCGCGGGCTGATACTGGTTACTGGAGCCACCGGCACAGGGAAATCCACCACCCTGGCGGCCATGCTGAATTATCTGAACCAGACGGCAAAGCGAAACGTAATTACGATTGAAGATCCCATCGAGTTTTTATTCAGTAATAAGATGAGTATCATCCGCCAACGTGAGCTGAGACAGGATACTAAATCCTTCTCCAATGCACTGGTGTATGCCCTGCGACATGATCCTGACGTGATCGTGGTAGGAGAAATGCGTGACCTGTCCACCATCTCTGCAGCACTGCGGGCAGCGGAGACCGGTCATCTGGTGCTCAGCACGCTGCATACCATTGATGCCGTTCAGGCGGTGGACCGCATCATAGACATCTTCCCCGCCGGACAGCAAAGGCAGGTCAGGCTGCAGCTGGCAGGGGTGATCGAAGCGCTGATCTCACAAAGGCTGCTGCCGCGCATCGCCGGTGGTAGGATTGCCGCTCTTGAGATAGTGCTTGCCAATAATGTCGTGCGAAAGCTCATTGTCGATCAAAAACTGAATGAAATCATGCCCAATGCAGAGATGAGCAGGCTCGAGGGCATGCAGAGCATGGAGCAGGCACTGGCAGACATGGTGAAGAAGAGAATTGTCACTCTACAGGACGCCATGGACACCAGCAGTAATCCTATGCAGCTAAAGAAGTTCGTCAATCCTTAGAGCAGTCCGTTTTTCTTGACGGCATTTGACCGCGATGATAGACTTCATCCGCTCTGATGAATAAGATTGGCATTTTTTACAACCCCAGACGTGAAGAGGCCATAAGCTACAGTAAAGACCTGGCAAAATTGCTCACAGGTAAAAAAATTGAAGTATGGCTGCATTCAGCATGGGAGCCGCAAAAAGCCCGGCCAGATATTCCCGGTTCCCACCTTATTATCAGCATCGGCGGCGATGGCACCATTTTGCGTGCGGCTAAGGCCATTATACCGCATCAGGTACCCATCCTGGGTATAAATCTGGGCAAGCTCGGTTTCATGAGCGAAATAACCGTAGCGGAAACCAGGACCAGCCTTAACTCCATCCTCAAGGGAGAAGGATGGATAGAGCAAAGGGCAATGCTGGAAATAAAGCTGCAGCAACGGACTCTGTATGCGCTCAACGATGTATTTATCGGCAGGCGCAGTTCTGCCCGCCTGGTCACCCTCGAATGTGAGATAAACGGCACACCCCTGACCACCTTCAGGGCTGACGGTATGATCATAGCAACTGCCAGCGGCAGCACGGGCTATGCGCTGGCATGCGGCGGCCCGATCCTGGACCCACAGTCAAAAAATATAATCCTTCAGCCGGTAGCCCCTCATTTCTCCTTTGATAAACCTATGGTGCTGCCAGCAAGGACGAAGATCGGGTTTAGGATAATCACCACACACGAAGCCATGACAAGCATAGACGGCCAGGTGGAATCAGAGCTACACAGCGGAGACCGCGTTAAGATACAATTAAGCAGATATATTTCAAATTTTCTCAGGCTGCAGCCGAAATCATATTATTACGGGACGCTAGACCTGAAAATGAACAGGAAAATAGCATGAAAGTAGAGAAGGCCAAAATCAGCGATGCGCTGAAAATACATGAACTGGTAAATAAATTTGCCGAAAGAGGCGAAATGCTGCCCAGGGCGTTGAGCGACATCTATCAAAACCTGCGTGATTATTTCGTCTTGAGAGATGGTGAAAATTTAGTTGCCTGTGCTGCCCTGCATATCAACTGGGATGACATGGCTGAAATCCGCTCGCTGGCGGTGGCTGAAACGAGCCAGCGTGGCGGGCTGGGCGCCATGCTGGTAAAATCCGGCATCGATGAGGCTAAAGCCCTGGATATGCCCGCTATTTTCTGTCTTACCTATAAACCCGCTTTTTTCGAAAAACAGGGCTTCCACATCGTGGATAAGTCCGAGCTGCCGCGCAAGGTATGGGCAGAGTGCTTTCACTGCGCAAAATTCCCGGATTGCGACGAGACGGCTTTACTGCTGCGCCTGAAAGAGGGTAAAAATCCTCTGAAAATACAGTCCGTGCGCACTGTATCCAGCCAGCAGATCTATGATGGCAGGGCGATAAAGCTACGCGTGGATACCGTGATTACCCCATCAGGCAGAAAAACAACTCGGGAGATCGTGGAGCATGCCGACTGCATTGTAGCCGTGCCGCTGGACAGGGATAAAAACGTGCTCCTGGTCAGGCAGTACCGCGAGGCGGTGGGAAAGAGCCTGCTGGAATTGCCAGCCGGAGGCATAGATAACAGTGAGCAACCGGTTGATACGGTACGCCGCGAGCTGCAGGAGGAAATCGGGTATTTGCCGCAAAAGATTGAGAAAATCGGGGGTTTCTATCCCTCGCCCGGCTATACCTCGGAGTTTTTACACCTGTACCTCGCCACTGACCTGGTACCTAAAAAACTGGTAGCCGATGATACAGATGAAATCGACGTCGTCAGGGTGCCACTGACCCAGGTGCCGGATATGATCGCCAAAGGCGAGATCTGCGATGCTAAAAGCATTATCGGCCTGAACGCTGTACTGGCCATAATAAATAAGGCCAAAGCATAATGCATATTGCCCCCGAATTCGTACCGCTAACCTCATAATAATAAGCTGCCCCACTGGATAACAGCTCAAAATTAATATTATCGGAGAGCGTAGGGCTTCATTCATCGTAATATATGAAGCCACAAATAGGCTTTTGGGGGGACTTACATGGCAGAACTGAAGAAAAAGATAGAGAAGTTTGGGGATGTGGAACTTGAAACCCTGTACCGGGAAACCAGAAGACCGTATGCCATTGATGAGAATATGGACCGACGGTCGATCATGCGTTATTGCCCACCGCTTAACCAGCGCAGCTATATTCCGGAACAAGGTATTATCTGCGATCAGGATGTTCCCGTAACCCTGCGCGATGGCACTATTATCTACGCCGACATATACCGCCCCATAGGCCGGGCCAATCTTCCTGCCATTATCTCCTGGAGTTACTATGGCAAGAGGCCTGCTGAGGCTATGACGGAATGGCAGATCATGGGAGTGCCGCCAGGTACGGTCTCCCGCATGACCAAATTTGAATCTGCGGATCCAGGATACTGGTGTCACCAGGGTTATGCGGTTGCCAATGTGGACCCCCGCGGTACAGGACATTCCCAGGGCGATATAAACCAATACGGCACTCAAGACGGGCGGGACGGTTACGACTTCATTGAGTGGCTGGCAACCCAGCATTGGAGTAACGGCAGGGTAGGCTTGTTCGGAAATTCAGGCGTGGCCATGCCTCAGTGGAAAATCGCTGCGGAGCAGCCGCCTCATCTTACCTGTATCGCTCCCTGGGAAGGTACAGGGGACCTTTATCGCGAGTCCATGTTTGAAGGAGGCGTCCCGTCATTCGGTTTCAACGCAAGTAATATAGCATCCTTGGTAGGTCAGCAATATGTCGATGATACCGTAGCAATGGCGCAGAAATATCCTTTTATCAATGAGTACTGGGAAGATAAGATTCCCAGATGGGAAAATATCAGAATCCCCGTGTATGTCTGCGCTGGCTGGAACCATTTCCACCTGCGCGGTTCCATGGAAGGTTTCCGCAGAATCCGCTCTACAAAAAAATGGCTGCGGGCGCACCGGGAGTTTGAGTGGCCTGATACTTATAGCCCCGCCGGGCTGGAAGAATTGAAGAGGTTCTATGACCGCTACCTCAAGGATATCCGCAATGGCTGGGAACTTACTCCCAGAGTTCGCATTGCAGTTATGGATGCCTTTGATTATGACTACCAGATTAATCGTCCGGAAAAGGAATTCCCTCTTGC
>CAZTHJ010000137.1:0-4138 GCA_964613565.1 uncultured Dehalococcoidales bacterium
TATCTCAAAGCTCAGGCCATGTATTTTGGTATCCATCTGAATGGCGGTTACGCCCTTTCTTGTTCCCGCTACCTTGAAGTCCATATCCCCGTAGGCATCTTCTATCCCCTCGATATCTGTGAGCACGACGAATTTATCGTCGCTATCCGTAACCAGTCCCATGGCAATTCCTGCAACAGGGGCCTTGATGGGCACGCCGGCGTCCATCAGCGAAAGCGTGGAGGCGCACACGCTGGCCATGGAGCTGGAGCCGTTCGAGCTCAGCACCTCGGATACCAGTCTCAGCGTATAGGAAAACTCCTCCTCGCTGGGTATAACCGCGGAGAGGGCGCGCTCTGCCAGTGCACCGTGGCCGATCTCGCGCCTGCCTGGGGAGCCTACCCTTTTCACCTCGCCGGTGGAGAAAGGCGGGAAATTATAGTGATGCATGAAACGCTTGGTCTCCTCCAGCCCCAGCCCGTCTATGAGCTGTTCCTGGCGTCGTGATCCCAGCGTGGTAATGGTCAGTACCTGTGTCATGCCGCGGGAAAACAGTCCTGAGCCGTGCGTCCTGGGCAGGATGCCCACCTGGCTGCTCAGCGGCCTGATTTCATGCTTCTGTCGCCCGTCAACATGCCTTCCGCTCTCCAGTATGCGCTCGCGGGAGAGCTTCTTCAGTTGTTTATCTATGGCGCGGGCAATGTCCCCTTCCATGAAGGTTTCCTTGTATTTTTCCGCGGCCTCTTTGACCAGGGCATCCTTGAGTTCATTTCTTTTATCCCTGTCCGTCTGCTCCGCTGTTTCCTGCAGACGGGGGGCAAAATCGGCTGTGACTGCATTTGTCAGTTCAGGGGGCAGTTCGCTGGCATTGACCTCGAACTTGGCCCTGCCGCATTCCTTCTGCATTTCTTCCTGCATCCTGATCACTGCCTGGTTGGCCTCGTGGCCCAGCTTGATGGCCTGCAGGATCATATCTTCATCGGCCTCACGTGCATCGGCCTCCACCATGATTACCTTGTCTCTGGTACTGGCCACGGTGATATCTATGGGGCTGCCGTTCATCTTAGAGATTGGCGGGTTTAGCACCAACTGGTTATCCAGGTAGCCCACGCTGACGGCGGAAATGGGGCCATACCAGGGGATGGAGGACAGGCATAATGCTGCCGATGCTCCTATCAGACCCAGCACGCTGGGTGCATTGTCCTGGTCCGTGGACAGGACGGTGATGATAATTTGTATATCGCCGGTTATATCTTTAGAAATCAGGGGGCGGAGTGAGCGGTCGGTGAGCCTGGCGGTAAGGGTTGCTTTCTCGCTGGGCCTGCCTTCGCGGCGGATGAAGCTGCCGGGGATTTTGCCCACGGCATAATGCCTTTCCTCGTAGTCCACGGTGAGGCGTACCATATCGCCCGCCTCCTGCCGTGCCGGGCCGATGCCGGTGGTCACCAGTACCAACGTATCTCCGTATCTTACCGTCACCGCGCTCTCGGCCTGGGTGGCCAGTTTGCCCGTTTCTATCTTCAATAACCTGTTCGCGATTTCAATTTCTTTAGAACAGATCATAATTTAGGTACCTTCTTATTTTTATTTGCGCAATCCCAGTTTGGCTATGAGAGCGCGGTAACGCTCCACGTCTTCCGTGCTCAGGTAGGACAGCAGGCGCTTCCTCTGTCCGATGAGCTTCATCAGGCTCGTTTTCGAGTGCTGGTCATGCTTGTTACTTTTCATATGTTCCGCCAGCTGGGTTATGCGCGTGGTCAGAACAGCTACCTGCACCTCGGTAGAGCCCGTATCGCCTTCATGCCTGGCATGGTCGGTGATAATGGCTTTCTTCTGCGTTTTCTCCAAATTCTTTTCTCCTGTTACTTATAAAATACAAAGGTGAATTATAACATATGGGATGGGATTATGTATAGAAAGGGGGTAGGGATGGAGTTTTTAAAAATTGCTAAGGAATAGGCTAAAGGGATAGGATATAAATAAGAAGAAAATCACTATTAAGGCGCAATACCAACGATGATTAACGGAACCGCCGGTATGCCTCTGCCTTGACGCACTATATTGTAAAGTTCACTTTCGTAGTAAGCCACACCAGAACTCATCTGTGACTGCAGTTGCTTAATGGGCAGAATCTCGATACCTACATCGATTTTGTCTCCAATATAGAAGGCCAGGTGTTTAACAAAGAGATCATATGCCACGAACGAATATTTGCCGAACTGGACTTCAATTGCAACTCTATCTTTAATAAAACCAGCCCACTTTCTCTGGGAGAGAAGTCTCTTAAATGCCGAATTCATGGCAACAGGACTATACAGCAGCTTCCCCTTCCTGGTTTTTTCTCTGGCAACTTTGGTCTTGCAAGCTTTTGCATCGACAGCAGTAATGACTTTTTTTGTCTCTTCCCACAGTCGAGGTTTATGCACCAGCAGAAATTCCAGTCCGTTTAGATGTGAATAAGTTTCTATTATCTTCATGGGCTATTACACCTTCCGAAAGCAGATAGACACTACTGCCTGGATATATCACAGCACGGGCAGACCGCTCGAATTTATCTGAAATTTCTATCTGCTGTGACATAGCTGAACTCTTTTCCTGCGCGGTGGTTTAACACATGTTATCAATTCAATATGGAAATTATGGTTAACTTCTGTCATGTTATCATTATTATATCAAATATAAATGGCAGATTAGCCATGCAAATCTCGTTAATTCGAAAAGATTTTTTCGCGGGTTAAGGCACCACTAATAAGAATAAGTCCACAACTATCAAATTTATGTGACTTACAAGATACCGCTCTCTTTAGCACCCCCGCTGCATTAATGTATAATAACCCCATCATGTCTTCCCAGGTTTTTTACCGCAAATGGCGGCCTCAAACATTAGCTGAAGTTGTTGGACAGGAGCATGTCACCCGCACCCTGCGCAATGCCATAAACGGCGGCCTGGTGGCCCATGCCTACCTCTTCAGCGGGCCGCGCGGCACAGGCAAGACCTCCACCGGCCGCATACTGGCCAAGTCAGTCAATTGTATGAGCCCCGCGGATGGAGAGCCCTGCAACCAGTGCCAGATGTGCCAGGCTTTCAACGACGGCACGGCGCTGGATATTATTGAGATAGATGCGGCCAGCAACCGAGGCATCAATGAGATCCGCGAGCTGATCGAAAAGGTGCATTATTCGCCCACGGCGGCCAAATTCAAGATATATATCGTGGACGAAGTGCACATGATTACGGATGCGGCGGCCAATGCCTTTCTCAAGACACTGGAAGAACCTCCCAAACACGTTATTTTTATCCTGGCCACCACGGACCCGCACAAGGTACTGCCCACCATTCTCTCGCGCTGCCAGCGCTTCGATTTCCATCGGCTGACACAGGCGGCAGTCATCTCCAAGCTCAATTTCGTCAGCGAAAAGGAGAAAATACAGATCGAGCCCGAGGCACTGAGGCTGATCGCACGTGTGACCACGGGCTCGCTACGCGATGCGGAGAACCTGCTGGAGCAGGCGGTGGCCTACTACGGGCATGAGATTGCCCTGAAACAGGTGCAGGCCATGCTGGGCATTGTAGATGACCCGCGCACGGTGGAGCTGGGCAATCAGGTTGTGAATAAGGATCTGAATGCTGCCATGCATACCATTAACCGCGTGCATGAGGATGGCCTGGACCTGCAGCAGTTCAACCAGGAGCTGGTGAAATATTTGAGGAATATGATGCTGGTAAAGACCGGCAGCGACGACAGCATCGACCTTAACACCGAAGAGCTGGCAGCACTCAAGGAGCATGCCAAAAAGGCCAGCCTGGAATACCTGCTGAACGCGGTCAAGTTCTTTGGCAGTATAGATTTCCGCAATGACAACTATTCGCCGCTGGGCCTGGAGCTGGCGCTGGTTGAAACGATTCTCAGTGAAAGCCACAAGGCAGAGAAGGAGGCAAGTCCGGCTAGAGCCATGGCAGAACCGCGTACAGGCTATGCCCCGGAGAAGAAGGTGGCCGCTCCCAAAGCGGAGCAGCACGCCACAGCACACAGCACACAGCCGGCGGCAAAAAAGGACCCGCTGGAGAGCAAAGCCGAGGCCATGCCACTGAAGATGAGCGCGGAAGAGGAGGTGCCCGTGCATATCGAGGGATCAGAGGAGTTCCGCCATGTTTACA
>CAZTHJ010000138.1:0-2170 GCA_964613565.1 uncultured Dehalococcoidales bacterium
TGTGCTGCCTCCGGGCCCTGCCATTAACCGTTATACAGGCGTCATCAGGGAGATGCAAGAGCTCAATACCATGATCAGACTGAATGTCCAGGTAGGTGACAATATGATCAAGGCAGAGATGCCGCTGGAGCTGGCCGAGGCCATGAAACTGATCCCCGGCAAGGAGATATACCTGATCCTTAAACTGCGCAGCTTGAAATCCCTGCAGGCAGGTGAAGCATAATCTGAAAATGCGACTAAACGAGGAGTCTTAAAATGGACGTTTATGAACTCGTACGTGATAAATTCAAGGCTTTAATCTACGAAAACCATCTGGAAAGGGAGCAGGTCAATGTCCATGTGGTGCTTTTAACCCCGGAGGAAGCTATGGGCAACCCGGAGGACAGGGACTATCCTGTCATTGCCGGCAGGGAGCGCATCATGCAGGCGGAATTCAAGGGGTCGTTAGGACATGCCTTTACCGATATGTACGGCAATTTCAGCGGCAGCCTCAGCGACATTGCCAGCCTGGAACTGAAGAATAACTACCGCCGCGCCATCTTTATTTCTACTTTAAATGCTTTCATGCGCTATCTGGGGCTGGTTACAAAATCGGTGCACTGCAGGGATGAAGAGCCCCGCCAGTGCAGTATGGAGCTGGCGCGATACATGGGAGAAAAATTCGGGCAGCCCAGGATTGCCCTGGTGGGATTCCAGCCGAGAATGCTGGAAGCGCTATCGGCTAAATTCGAGGTCAAAATTACGGACCTGGACAGGAACAATATCGGCAAGGAGAAGTTTGGCATCAAGGTGGAAGGGCCCGAGCGGACGGCTGCCAACCTGGAGTGGTGTGATGTGGCGCTGGTGACGGGCACCACGCTGGTAAATAACACCATCGGGGATTTCCTCATCGACAAGCCTGTAATATTCTACGGTGTCACTATCAGCGGGGCTGCCGCCTTGCTGGGCTGGCAGAACTTCTGCCACCTGGGGCATTAGTGATCAGTTCTGTGCTTCACTTTCCTGAGAAGTTGGTGGGGCTACGATTTTACCGTTTTCCATGGGCAGGTCAAACCACCACTGCTCCTCCTCATCGCCGCCTTTATGGCCGAAAGCGCTATCATATTTGACAGCGATCCTGCGGGCCAGAGCCGAACGGCTGGCGGCCCAGCGCACCATGCTGTGGTTCCAGGTATGCGGCCTGCTCCAGGGGCAGACCTTGACACAGGTATTGCACCAGCTGCCATATTTGTTGGTGAGCACGAAGCTGGCGCAGCGTTGCGTATTCAATTTCCATGTCTCATAGCCGTTATACAGCGCCCTGTCGCCCCTGGCAATGGCCTGGCTGGGGCACCTGTCAGCACAGATGCCGCAATGACTGCAGAAATCCTGTAAGCCGAAATCCACGGGCTTGTCGGCGAGCAACGGCATGTCCGTAAGCACGGCAGCCGCCTTATAGTTCAGCCCGAGAAACGGATTAAGGATGATGCCCACACGGCTGACCTCGCCCAGGCCCGCCATCAGTATCAGCGGAGGCATCTGCACCTGATAGTTGATGGGGCCATACTGTGCCAGTGCCGGGTAACCCATTCTCCTGATGTAGTCGGCCATGGTAATAGCTGCCATGGCACCCCGCTGGTAAGCCAGCAGGCTCATGGGGTCGGTAATCCAGTCCCGGCCGTTGGAGGCTCTGCCTGTCCTGTATTCCTTGGCATTCAGTATGACAATAGCATATTTATAATTAACTTCTACGGGGTTGCCACCCATATCCGATTTATATACGGCGGAGGGGTGCAAAGAGCAGATGCCGATAATATCACCTCCCAGGAAATATCCCAGGCGTTTGATATGCCGGCTCAGCATGTGCGGGTCCTGGGGAATGGGAGCTATGCCTGCCGCGACCTCATTTGGGCCCAGGGCTGATAAAGCATGTGCTATATTGGCAAGCGAGGTGGAAAGTACATCCCTGCCGGCGGCATGCCGCTGCGCTCCCCCCTGGACAGCCTCGCCATATTGACCGCTCATAGCCTTGAAAAATGCTGTTTCCTGCTGGTCAACCCTTTGCCAGCCTGTTGTAATCAGGGTTGTAGGACTCTCCACTCTCTTGATGTGCTGCATCGGATAAGCCCCCAACTGGCGCCGGTTTTTAAGCATTCTGTAATTGTTCGCTACCTTTTTCATGTCCTTCACC
>CAZTHJ010000138.1:2180-4130 GCA_964613565.1 uncultured Dehalococcoidales bacterium
ATAATGGCGTATCTGGCAGCGCGCTATTTTTCCTCAATGCTGACGCCTTCCATGACAATATCCACCAGCGGGGAGGAGACCTCACCGCCAGGCCTGGCAGCCTTCACAGAGGCATTACCTATTGTCTGTACTACATCAAAACCGGAGGTAACCCTGCCGAAGATGGTATAGTTTTTGGGCAGGCGCCCGCAGAGGTCGCTGAGCGTGATAAAGAACTGGCTGCCGTTGGTATTGGGCCCGGCATTGGCCATGGCCAGCGTGCCGGCTGTATAGTCCTGTGTTACTTTTTCATCGGCAAATCTGTATCCGGGTCCGCCGGCGCCCGTGCCTGTGGGATCGCCGGCCTGAATGACGAAGCCTTGTACGATACGGTGAAACTTCACATTATCGAAATAACACTGCCGTGCCAGGAAAACGAAATTATTCACGGTCAGCGGCGCATCTCCTGAAAACAGCTCCACCCCGATCTCGCCAAAATTGGTCTTGATGAGTGCCGAATACTTTTTGTTTTCATCGATTGTCATGGCAGGTGGATTTGACCATTGTTTCATAGTGCCTCCTGAGGAGTAGAATCAGATCAGACCTGGCTTTACGCCGTATTGGCGGCTAGTTTAACAGAGACAAACTGCGAAGTCCAACCAGGGGAAATCTGACGGTTAATCATAGGGAGGTACAAGGGCGGAAGCGGTTGAAATCAACCCTTATTGCATTTTGTCTGCGCAGGGCACCCCAGAGCCCGGAGAAAATCACCTATACCTATTTCATGGTGCGTGTGATGGCGCAGACCAAGGCTGTGATTGATGCTATATGTGATGCCCCTGCCTCTTCTTTGCTTCTCGATATAGGATTCAGCCAGCAGGCCGGCTATCACCCGGCGTACGGCTCTCTCCGTAATGCCGATGGCCATGGACAGTTCACGCGCTGTAATGCGAGGGTTTTTAGCTATAAGGCTAAGCACGAGTCCATGGTTGGTAATAAATGCCCACTCCCTCATAATACCGGACTCATCCTCCACACTCGACTTAATAGATATTGACAATGGCAAAAACTAGTGCTATTCTTATCATGTATAATAATACATGAATTACTTAACCTATATAAGTACAGTTCCAGTTTATCTGTTTACCTGCACAAAGGCAAGTCAGCAATATCAACGAGCCTGAATAACGCGATTTCACACCTGGATAATAAGAAACATAGATAAGGAGTAAATAAACCATGTTCGGGGCAAAAAAAGATGAAGCCAAGAAGCACAAGCAGCCAGGGCCGAAAGAAATTCCTGGGAAGATCGCTAAATTTATCGTCAGTGAGCTGAAAGAGGATGCCAGCTGGTTGACCTTTCTCAGGTCGGTATCCCGCAATGCTGAAAATGAAATGCAGGAGATGCGCATTTATGATCCAGGTGATGCTGATGCGGCCAAGGTGCCGGTTGCCAATTATGAATCGCTGGATGGTCATCCGGAGCTCGTTATTTATGAATTAACCTCTGATATTAAAATGGACAGGATTCAGATCAGGGAGAGGAAAACAGTAGCGCACAATATCACCATTTTGTCCCAGGATGAAATCCTGAAAAAAATTGAGGCACTGGGTGATGCTGAGACCAGTGTTATGTTTTATACGGCCGCAGGTCCCAATGCAGGCGGTCCTCTGGGAAGGGGCTGTGCTATTGTTGAGTTGAACCCGGATTACCCTGGCAAGAGCAATAAAAAGTATTTTGTCTATACGGATGATGTAATCAATATGCAGCCAGCTGGCCGCAAGATTAAGCTCTGGGATAGCAATAAGGAGAAAGAGGTCGCCAGCTGGTTAAAACAGGCGCACCGCGAGAGGTTTATTTAGGACTTCAATGGGCGCCTATTTGCCCAGTTGATAAACCAGCAGTGTTTGAGGATTGATACTCAACGAAGCCATGGACCCCTGAATATATTGCGGAGAAATGCTGCCGGG
>CAZTHJ010000139.1:0-4117 GCA_964613565.1 uncultured Dehalococcoidales bacterium
CCTCTCCATGACGATGTATCCCACAGTCCTGGGGGGAACGGGAGGCTGGGGGACGCCCCCAAACCCCCGGCAGGAAGTTTCCTGCACCTCTTTTTCAGCAGTCTCCTATTCATTTAAAAACTTAGATGCCAGTGCTATTGGTCTCACGAAAGCGCGGCCATGGCGATAGCATAATCGCCGTCATAGGAAAGGCTTAACAGCACACGCGACACACCGCGTTCGGCCGCAATCTCGGCAAACCTGCCGGAGAGAACGGGCACGGGTTCGCCGAACTGCCCGTCACGCACCTCGATCTCGGTCAGCTTTACGCCGAAATGCCAGCCGATGCCGAATGTCTTAAAGATGGCTTCCTTGGCGGCGAAGGTCATGGCGGCATAGGCCACTTTGTCTGTATGTGTTTCAGCACGCTGCTGCTCCCATGTGGTGAATACTTTTTTCATAAAGACGCTGCCGGAGGTTTCCAGCACATCCCGCATCCTGCTGATGGAGATAATATCTACGCCTACTCCGATTGTCATGATAAGCTCCAGAAAATACTTTGCCGGCTGCAATAATGCCTGATTAAGGCAGTATGATATCACAGCTAACCCGTTTACGGGAATAAGTCGGCGCTGCTATAGCAGTATCCGCTTGAACCCATTACTCTACCGTTTATCTATACCGTATTCTGCCGCCTGCCACTCTGCAGTACGTATTCAACGGGTCAATATTATGTCTCCCAGGCTGACGTCAAATTGGGTGCTGACGCTGAATTCCCCGGGCGCATATCCCGGGTGAGCGATGCTGACCACGTACTCCCTGTTTTGTGGAAGCCCGTCAAACTGAAAATCGCCATAGTTATTGGTCTTGACGGTTTTCTTTTCCCCGTCAGAAACGAGCAAAATATTCACATTTTCGGCGCATTCATCCGTATCGCCAAAAATCACCGATCCAGTAATGAAACGTTTGGGCAGGCCGATATAAGCCACTTTTTCCCCCATGCCATATTCGGGGTGCAGTGTTTCGGCGCTGCCACCCGCCAGCAGCTTTGCTACCTCACCTTGGGGATCATCCAGATCGCCGAAAACCAGGGCAGCCGTAGGGCATGCCTCCACGCACCTGGGAACCTTCCAGCCCGCCTGTAGCAAGTGGGCGCAGAAAGTGCACTTCTGCGGGATATCCTTTGCCTCGTTCCAGTAGATGACACGGTAGGGGCAGGATGCCATCAGCTGTTTCTGCCCCCTGGCCTTCTCAGGGTCAATAATGACGATGCCTTCGGCAGTACGGTAGATTTCCCCATTTGTAGCCGCCTTGATGCAGCTGGCATCGTCGCAATGCATGCAGGGCAACGGCGTATAGGCTACCTTTACCGCCTGCGGGTATTTGCCTATCTCCCTTTCCATGATGCGCATCCAGAAATGCCCCATGCCGGGTTGGGAAAGCGAAAAGGGAGGAAAGTCATTGCCGCAATATTCATCACGGCATACCAGAAAGCAGTTATAGCAGCCGTTGCACTTAGTAATATCAATAACCATTCCGTATCTGGGCATGTTTGTTAAACCTCCCACTTAGCTATTTCTACCAGGCAGGAATTGGGCGCCATGCCCGGAGCATTTTTGGATACCATGCGTGAAGGCGTCAGCAGGTTAATGCAGCCGCCCCTGTCTATACTGCCGGCCTTGCCCGGTTCCAGCGGGTCGTACTTCGACGAACCCTCATATGAATGTAAAACGCCCGGCCTGACCCGCTGTGTAACCTGTGCAATTCCCAGTACAGCGCCGCGGTCATTATAGACTTTTACGATATCCATATTCCTGATACCGCGCCCCTCTGCATCCTGCGGATGGATGCGCACAATCTGCCAGGCATAGCCATCCCTGATGATACGGTGTGCAGGAATTTCGGAGAGCCACGGCACATGAATATCATGCTGTGTATGGAAGGAAAACCTGGGATGAGGGGAGATCAATTGTAATGGATACTTTTTTGCCAGCTCCGAGGTATGCCCTTCCCAGCTGGGTATAAAATGCGGCATGGGCGGTCGCTCCTTGTCATCCGGGAAATGCTTCGTCAGGCTTTGCGAGACAAATTCTATCTTGCCGCTGTATGTGCCCAGCTCCCTGCCCTTCTCCGTGTTTCTCTTGGGGTTGAGTATATCCGGCGTATCGCACTCCCGCCCCTCGTAAAACCAGCGCAGCGAGGGAGTGGGCTTATAATTCTCCTGCTGAGGCACAACGAAATATCCCTTTTTCCTGAAATCCTCAAAGGACACATGCTTTGTCAGATCCGAGGCATAAAACATCTTCTCAATCCAGTCTTCCGCCGAGTTGCCCTCGGAAAACTCTTCCTTTACGCCCAGCTTTTCCGCCAGGCCGCAGAATATATCATAGTCGCTCCTGGACTCTCCTACGGGATCAATGCATTTCTGCTGGTAAACAACCACCCTGTGGCTGTTGGTGGCGGAGCCATGTGTGGAATATCCACCGGCGCTGGCCCACTCGCCGATGTCATTGCGCTCCAGGTTGGTGCAGGCCGGCAGTATGACATCGGCAAACCTGGTCTCCGTGCACCACCAGCAGTCCTGGTTTACGACAAACTCCAGCTTGGGGCTCTGGTACATTTTCACCCACCTGTTGGTATCCGTCATGGTGGCAATGAAGGCGCCTCCGTAACGGTAAAACATCTTTACCTCGGAGCAGCCGCTCAGGGGATACTTATAGGGTATAAACTGCTGATCCAGGGAATTACCGCAGAATCCCTCCCCTACCCATTCCACTGGCGGGTTCAGGATAGCCTCAGGCAGCAGCAGGCGGTAGAGCCTTTGCTTGACTGAATTTACCGCCGGCTTCTTTGCCAGCATGTTTATGCCTCCATTGGCGTACCCGGGGAAGAAAAAGGCGGCATTATAGGGCGGACCCATGGTTGTACCCCAGATGTTGACACCGGGCTTGCCCAGCCCCTGCATAGCCTGCAGCAGCACCATCATCCTGGCCCATTCTGTGGCATAGGCCATCCTGCTGGCGCCCCCCTCGCCACCTTTGACACCGGCTGCCAGCATGGTGCGCTTTGAACCCCATTCCCTTGCCAGAGCAGTAATGACACGCGCAGGGACATCTGTCAATTCACTGGCCCAGCCCGGGGTCTTGGGAGTACCATCATCTTCGCCTAATATGTGTTTTTTAAACTCTTCGAAGCCCAGCGAATGCGTGGCTAAATACTCTTTATCGTAGAGGTTCTCCTTGATCCAGACATAGGCTATGGCCATAGCCATGGCCGTTTCAGTGCCCGGCCTGTAGGCTATCCATTTCTCGCCGAAGAGCACAGAGGTAAAATTGCAGAAGGGATCAATAAAGACCTGTTTTTTACCGAGATCCCTCAGCCACAGGCGCCAGGTGGCGGCCTCATTGCCGCCGTAAATGCCGTGCGTGGAATCGGGATCATTGCTCCAGTGAACAATCAGCTCCGTATTTTTGAGGGCATCGCCCAGGGTATCATAATGCTCGGGAATCCCCAGCCGCCAGTAGAAGCCATAGGCATGGGTAGCACCCCAGTGCCAGCCTTCCCAGGAATCCGGGTTGTCAAAGATATCGGTGAAGCCGATGGTATTGAAAAACCTGGCCCAGGCGCTGTGCCGATAGCCGATATTACCCCAGTTGTGATGCGAAGATGCACGGGACATAATCGCTTCCGGGCCATAATCCTTACGGATCCTTTTCATCTCAGTAGCAACAAGTTCCAGCGCTTCTTCCCAACTGATCCTCTCATATCCTGACTTACCTCTGTTCTGCGTATTGCGTTTTCCCTGCGGGTCAAAGTCAACTCTCTTCAGCGGGTATTTGATTCTATCCTCAGAATAAACTCTGGCTTTCTCGGTGAGTGCGAAAGCCGCCACGCAGGCCTTCCTCAAAGGGGAAAAGTCCTTTCCCTTGATATGGAGAGTCCAGGAAGGGGCATCGCTATCATCGAAGACAAGCGGGCGCACACGAATAATCCGGCCGTCTTTTACATGCACGCGAATGGGGCCTCCGTTGGTACAGTTGATAAAGGTTTGCTCTGACATAGAAGAACTCCTCAATAAAATATAGTATAAAACCTGCACTGTACAGGATAGTGCTTATGAGGTGAGAAATACATGGGG
>CAZTHJ010000140.1:0-4088 GCA_964613565.1 uncultured Dehalococcoidales bacterium
TGACCCCGGGTTGGTCGCTTGACCTCGATGGTAACATCGAGGCTAGATGGATGGTCATCACCCTGTAAAGGGTACAGAACTCGGCTTACAGGTCTACTTGATCCTGTATTCTATTTAATGGGGCCGCCCAATAATTTTTCCTCTGGAGTTGAATCATTATGGAAAAAAAGAGAACAGGTATTTTTCTATGGCTGGCCGCCAGCTTGTGCCTGAATGTTATTCTGGTGGTTTTAATCGTATTTTTTACTTTGAATACGTCTCTTAAGCCTGTCAGTAAAGAACTTCCTGAGCAGTTCAAGATTGTTAATGAGGCATGGGCGATTATTAATTCAGACTATGTCGACAGCTCAGAAATAGATGTGACGAAGATCAGCCAGGGCGCTGTGCGAGGAATGATTGACGGCCTTGGTGACAGGTTCAGTGCTTATGATGATCCCGAATCTTATCGAGCTGAGCTGGAATCCTTTAGGGGGAAGTTCGAGGGCATTGGAGCATATGTGGGACTGAATAAAGATAGGGCAATAGTCATCATGTCACCCATGGATAATTCCCCGGCGAAGGAGGCCGGGCTTAAACCCGGGGACATTATCATTAAGATAGATGACGAGGAAACAACCGGGATTAGTGTCAATGAGGCTGCTACCAGGATCAAGGGGCCGTCGGGAACCAGGGTCAAGCTGCAGATATTCCGCGAGGGTGTTGATCTGCCCTTCGACGTGGAATTGATACGCAGGGAAATCAAGATACAGACCGTGTCTTACGATGTCCGCGACAATATTGGATATATAAAACTGAGTACTTTTATTGCAACGTCCGATGATGATATTTATGCCGCCATAAACGAACTCAACCAAAAAGGGGTGGAGGCTTTTATCCTGGATTTACAGAATAATCCCGGCGGCCTGCTGGAAACAGCGGTTGATATTATCAGCCAGTTCCAGCGCGGCGGTACAGCAGTTGAATTGAGGGACAAGGATGGCAAAACACAGAATATTCCTCTGAGAGCTTCGAGGTTTGCCACGGATCTGCCACTGATGATACTGGTAAATGGCGGCAGCGCCAGTGCCAGCGAGGTGGTGGCCGGCGCCTTGCAGGATTCCGGTAGGGCGACTTTGATCGGCCAGGAAACATTTGGCAAAGGCAGTGCACAGGTGTTGAGAATATTAAGCGATGGCTCCGCAATCCGCATTACGAACAACCGCTGGCTTACGCCCGATGGAAGGTTAATTGATGGCGTGGGACTAAAACCAGATGTACTATCTGATCTGGAGGATGAAGAGATGATCAAGTTTGCTGTTGATTATTTGAAGAGCAGCCTCCTGCCGTAGTGCATGCGTGCTTTATGTTTCGATATAGTCTTTGGTGCTGGGCAGTGATTCGCTGATGCGGCTGTCCAGGATAGTGGCGGCATCCAGAGCCCGGGCTAAGGCTTTAAAGATAGCTTCAGCCTTGTGATGATCATTGATGCCGCTTAAAACCTTGACGTGAAGATTCATTTTACATTCTATGGCAAATGAAACGAGAAAGTGCCGGATCAAATCTGAATTCATTTCCCCTATGGTAGGATGGCTGAAGTCGGCCTCAATTTGAGCCACTCCCCTGCCTCCAATATCTACGGCTACCATTGCCAGAGCCTCGTCCATGGGTATAACGGCATGGGACATTCTGACTATGCCTTGCCTTTGTCCCAGCGCCTGGCTAAAAGCCTTGCCCAGGCAAATAGCGACATCTTCAATAACGTGATGTTCGTCAGAGCCTGAAGCAGACAGTTTAATGTCAAAAACGCCATGCAGGGCAATCTGATTCAGCATATGGTCAAAAAAGAGGATGCCCGTGGTAATTTCAGATTTGCCGCTGCCGTCAATGTTCAAGGTTATTGTGATGGATGTTTCCTTGGTATTTCTGACGATTTTTGCTTTTCGCTCGTTCATGTTTAATTTACCTCACGTAATTCTGCTATCAACCTGTCTGTTTGTTCCGCTTTGCCTACGCTTATTCTAATATAATTTTCTAATACGGGGCTATTGTAATAGCGTACGAAGATGCCTTTACGCTGCAGGTCAAGGTGCACCTTTTTTGCTTCCCTGTTCAGTACTTTGCAGAGGATGAAGTTTGCACTGGAGTCAAATACCTGCAGCCAGCTAAAGCCCTTGAGCATGCCCGTCAGGCGGGTCCTCTCGCCGATAATTTTATCCACCGTACTTTGCAGGTAGGGGAGATCATTTAAGGATTCTATGGCCGCTATCTGTGCGGCGGCATTGACATTGTAGGGCTGTTTAATCCTCAAAATATGATTGACAATATTTGTGGGGAATATGCCATAGCCCACTCTCAGCCCGGCCAGGCCAGCCCATTTGCTGAAAGTTCTCAGGATAAGCAGGTTGGGATACTTGTGTACCATATCAGCACAGGTAACGCGACTGAATTCAAAGTAAGCTTCATCGATTACCACAATCATTTTAGCATCAAGGAGTTGCAAAACCTCAGCCCTTTGAATTAGATTTCCTGAGGGATTGTTTGGTGAGGCTATAAAAATCACCTTGGTAGATTTGTCAATGGCTTTTCTGATGGCTGCCATATCCAGGGAAAAATCATCTCTTCTGGGTATATTGACCGTAGTTCCGGCACAAATCTGCGTGCAAAAAGGGTACATGGAAAAGGTCGGCGGACAGTTGATTACCTTATCGACCGGCTCCAGGAACAGCCTGAGAATAAGCTCTATTAATTCATCGCTGCCACTTCCTGCAAGGATATTTTGCGAGCTGAATCCTGTATATTTTTCCAGCGAGCTGCGCAGACTTCTCTGATAAGGGTCCGGATACAAATTGATGTAAGGATATTCAGCCAGGGCCTTTCTGGCTTTTGCCGAAGGGCCATAAGGATTTTCATTGGCATCAATTTTGATGATGTCTTTCTCCGCCATGTTAACTTTCTGGCTTAATACTGAAGGCGGATCTACCGGCTCATACGGCTGGACAGCATGCAGTACGGGTCTAATCATATTTTCTACTTCTGCTGCAGAAATCATCTTATTCCCCCTGCCTCAGTCTGACTTTAATAGCGTTTGCATGTGCATCCAGCCCCTCTTTATTTGCCAGACGCGCAGCTGCCGGGCCAAGCTCATTCTGCTCCCTTCGATTGAGCGCTACATAATTAATAGTTTTGAGGAAGCTCTCTATACCCAGTGGAGAGCTGAAACGGGCAGTACCTCCTGTCGGCAGGACATGGCTGGGGCCGGCGATATAATCGCCCAGAACTACCGGTGAAGTTTCCCCGATAAATACACAGCCTGCATTCAGTATTTTGGGCAGATATTTTTTTGCCTGCCTCAACATAAGCAGCAAGTGTTCAGGAGCGAATAAATTCACCAACTCCATGGCCTCGTTCATATTCTTTATTATCACAATCAGGCCGTTAGTTTTCAATGCGTGCTGAAGCGTCTCTTTTCTGCTTAATCTGTTTAGACCTGTCCTGATTTCCCGCTCTGTAGCTCTGGCCAGTTCAATAGAATCTGTAATCAAAATTGAAGTGGCCATTTCATCATGCTCTGATTGCGCCATCAGGTCAGCGGCGCAAAATGCTGGATTGGCAGTCTTATCTGCAACGATGATGATTTCGCTAGGCCCCTGTATTCCATCTATGTCCACCACCCCGAATAACTGTCTTTTGGCGGTGGCCACGAAAATATTCCCCGGGCCGCAGATTTTATCCACTTTTGGTATGGATTTGGTGCCATATGCAAGTGCAGCGATAGCCTGTGCCCCGCCGATTTTGTATATCTCATCTACAGCGGCAATATCAGCAGCGACAAGTGTGGCAGCGGGAAGATTACCGCTTCGCAGTGAAGGGGATACCATGATAACCTTCTGTACGCCTGCTACTCTTGCTGGTATGGCTGTCATTAAGACTGTGGAAGGATATGCAGCTGTGCCGCCCGGTACATAAATGCCCACCGTATGCAGCGGTCTTGTTATTCGTCCCAGATTGTTTGTCTCAAAAGAAAAGGTAATTCTCTCCCTGCAGGCCATATGGAATCTTTCTATGCGTTTCGCTGCCAGCTTGAGATCAGATACCAGTTTTTTATCCAC
>CAZTHJ010000141.1:0-4036 GCA_964613565.1 uncultured Dehalococcoidales bacterium
TGTTTATGACCACAGGCATGGTGGAGGAGTTTATCTTCAGGGGAGTTCTGCAGCGTGCTGCTGTACCCTTAATGGGAAGGCCGGGGCTGTTTTATATCAGTGCTATCTTTGCCATATTACACACTGGCCACCTGTCCATGCTGGACATAGTGGTAGTATTTGTGATCGCTCTTGTGTTTGCCGTTATCGTGTGGCGTACCAGATCCATAATAGGGGTTATTTTTGCACACGGAATGACGAATGTCTTTCTCTATTTTGTGGGACCGTTCCTTTTGCCCTAGCTAGGCCAGGATCTCGACAACCTTGAGGGCAACGATCACGGTAAAGGAGAGAAGCAGCGGAATTATGCTGACATTGAGGGTACGACCGATAAACTTCTTCCTCTCACCACTGCTTGCCATGAGCAATTCCCTGCTGGTGAGTAAAGCAATAAGCAGTATTACCCCAAAAATGCTTAGCGTGGCAATGAGGCCCATAGCTGCTATGGTGGTTACCGTCGTTACTGTTACTGTTGAAACCATCACTCTACCCCTATATATGCTTACGAATATCTTTTGTTATATAATACATGCAATTCTTGCACACTTTACCCGGTTTGTCAAGACCCTGTAGAAAAGGTTTAATAATAAGCATGCCTGTATTGCCAATAAGTCCCGAACTCACACAGATACTGACCATTATCTCGGTGCTAATCGTGCTGGGAGCGTTGGCCTTTGCCATGCTGTACCTTTTTAAAAAAGGTAAAAAGGCAGAGGGGGAGGACTATTTCAGTACTAAAGTACCAGACCTGGAGGCGGCCACGCTACAGGCAACGGAAGATGAGGCCAGCCTGGAACTGTTCAAGACCCTTCTGAACCATGGAGAGGAAGAGGAGAAAAAGGGGGAAATGCCCACATCCGTAGTGAAGAGCTTTCAAAATTATGCCTGCAGCGACCTTATTATCCAACCGCAGTCCGCAGCCCGGGAGCAGGCCATCGAGGTTTCATGCAGGGTGACAAACATGGGGAAGGAAGAGGATTCTTTCAATATCGAACTCAAGATCGACAGCATGGTGGTCAGCCAGCAGCAGGTGAAACTGTCGCCAGGCAGCTCCAGGGTAGTGGCCTTTTGCGGAGCCGAAAACCGGCCCGGCGAGCACCTGGTGGAAATTGAGCAGCTCAAGGGCCAGTTTTCCGTGCACTAGCCCGGCTGCACGGGGAGAATTACCTTACTATTTTACTATTTACTGAATAACCTTGAATTCCGCGCTTTCTGCTGTGTGCAGCAGTTTTACCGGCATCTCGATGACAAGCAAAACTGTATGCTCCCTGTTTAGCATATTAACTGACTTTCTTCTATTTTAGTGACCAGGCCAGCGAGGATCAGCCCTATGAATACGATACTCCTTTTTTTCAATGTGGGTCAACCCTCTTCCTTCAAGGGCAAAGCATAGCTAAAACAGATCATTCTGGATATTACCCAGCTTGTGCTTGAGCCCCTCAATAACTCGCACCGGCGTGGGATCAATCTTATAGAGTATTGCCAGGTAATAGCTGACCCAGTCGCCGAGAAAAATCAGGCTCAGCATGCATGACAGGCTATCCTCTCCGCTAGCTTCTGCAATGTGATATGCGATGTCGCGGGACTGCAGTATTTCCATCGTGATCCCATAGCGCATGAGCGTGCGGGGATGCAGGCTCGGGCTGCGCAGCAGCACCACAGAAATATACCGGGCGAGTTCTGCAGGAAACTCGTAGCCCACCACGGCATTGTGATTGAGCTCGGGAAAAGACTGATGAAAAGCCCAGGCCTTGCTGTTTTCGTTGATCTGCGTCGCCCAGCGATGTGCCACCTCTGACAGAATACCGGCGCCGTAAATCACCACCATCTTGCCATGCAGTTGCCTGGCAAGGGCTTTTGCCGGGTTTTTCTCTTCAGATACATCTTCCCCCCAGCTTTGCAGCTTCTTCTCCAGCATAGCAGCGCTATTCCTGACGAGCAGTTCCATATCCGGCAGAAACCCAAGCTGGCACATAAATGCGATCAGCGGCAGCAGGCCATAGCCCAGGGCAGCCCTGGGCGGGGAGACATGCTCAATACGGAACACCGGCACTGCGGCAGCATCTGCCATTTTTTGCAGCCTGCCGCCCGTGGTCATGGCCAGCTTTTTGCAGTCGCTCTGCAGCGCCTGTTTGAATGTGGTCAGGGTTTCCTCGGTATTTCCCGAATAACTGGAGGCGATCACCAGCGTTTTCTCATCTACGAAGGGTGGCAGGCTGTATTCCCTGTTAACAAAAATGAGCGGCCTGGGGAGGTCCGCGGCGAAGCTGCGCAGCAGGTCGCCGCCGATGGCCGATCCGCCCATGCCCAGTATCACGATTTTATCTATCTCCCTAAAATCCGGCGGCAGCCTGAAGGTGGAGGCTTTCTGCCAAGCCATCAGGCACTGCTGCGGAAAGCCATGCAGCTGTCCCCGCATACCGGCGGTATCATATTTGCCATGAACTGTAATATCATCCAGGTTAATCATGTCAAAGCCCCCAGCATCTTTTTGCCTGCCTCCAGCAGCGCCGTAACCCGCTCTTTGCTGCTGGCCTCGGCATAGATACGGATAAGAGGCTCCGTGCCGGAGAACCGCAGCAGGAGCCAGGAGTCATCCTGCAGCAGGTATTTATAGCCGTCCGTCTTATCCACACGGTCAACCTTGACTCCGAGCAGGGAAGGGACGCTCTGGCCCTCGATTTTTTGCAGTATTGTCTTCTGCTGTTCGGCTGCAATCTGCAAGTCATAGCGGTTATAATAATGTGGACCGACTATTTCAAACAGATGCTGCAGCAGTTGTGACGGTTTTTTGCCCGTCCTGGTCATGAAGTCAAGAAAATACAGCCCTGCCAGTATGCCGTCCCGCTCCGGGACATGGCCGCTGAAGCCGTACCCGCCGCTCTCCTCTCCACCCATAAAAGCACCTGTTGACTGCATCAGCGGCGCCACGTATTTGAAGCCGACCTTGCTCACATGTACAGGCAGACCATATTTCCTGCCCAGGATATCCAGCATATTGGAGCAGGTCAGGGTACGCACGATGGGACGCCTTTCCCCCCTGATTTCGATGAAGTACAGCGCCAGCAGGGAAAAGACCTCCAGCTGGTTGATGAACTCCCCCATTTCTGAAACGATGCCGATACGGTCGGCATCTCCATCGGTGGCCAGTCCCACGCTGGCCTCCCTCTCATTGACCAGCCTGCAGAGCTCTCCCAGATTGCGTGCGATGGGTTCCGGGCGGAGGCCGGGAAAGATGGGGTTGCGCTCGCCGTGTATTTCATTAAGCTGTATCTGCCCGCCGCCCAGTATTGATTTGAAATAGCCTGAACCCGCACCGTACATGGAATCCGCTATGGCCTTCAGCTTCTGACCGCGGATGAAATCCAAATCCACCAGTTTTGCAATATGTGTAAAATAAGCCGGGGCTGGATCGAGCAGCCTTACCAGTCCCTGTGCCCGGGCACTTGCCAAAGGAAGCCTTTGCACGTTGCGACTCTGCAATATTTCATTGGTAAGCTTCTCGATCCGGGAAACCATTTCTGTGGGGGCACTGGCACCGCTGGCATCCTTGACCTTGAAGCCGTTCCAGTTGCCCGGGTTATGGCTGGCGGTAATGATGATGCCGCCGGCGCAGGCCTGGTTGGCCACGGTGTAACTGATCACGGGTGTGGGTGCCGGCTTGCTGCAGAGGATAACGCTGATGCCAGCCGCTGCCAGAACTTCGGCACAGGCCGATGCGAAGTCCTCCGAGGCAAAGCGGGTATCATAGCCGATGACAATGCCTTTATCGGCTGTTTTTGTGCCCTTGAAATAATCAGCCACGGCCTGGGCACAGGCACGTACATTATCGAAAGTAAAATCTTCCGCTATGATGGCGCGCCAGCCGTCCGTGCCGAATTTTATGCTTTGCCCCACGCTTGCATCCCCCCTATTTTATACCTGCATCCCTTTTTATCTGTGCGACCTTGTCCAGCTTTTCCCAGGGCAGCTCCAGGTCAGCCCTGCCGAAATGCCC
>CAZTHJ010000142.1:0-1097 GCA_964613565.1 uncultured Dehalococcoidales bacterium
GCTCTTATAGCACTCAGCGCTGCTCGTGACAACTTTTTTTGCGCCTGCTTTCTGTATGGCATCTAAATTGTGCTCTGCCAGTTCCATGGCCAGCCCAACATGGCCAATCGAGAGGATCTCGTTTCCGGCGCATTTTTCATTGGCTAGAAGCATAAAAGGGATGCCCATGCGCTGGAGCAGACGAGCTGTGCATCTGGCAATCTCCTGCTGTTTATAGGCAGAATTACAGCCCACAAAATAAAGCACTTCCGCAGATTGTTGTGGTTTTATGCCGGCTGGCAACCAGTCCGTTCTCTTGCCTGCGGGTTTGCCATACTCATTGCCTGTCTTGCGGATATTTTCTACCATTTTATTGTGCAGTGTGAGTGTATGGCCTTTTTCTACGCACCTGATGCGCAGCGTTTCAATGACCTGCAGAACTTCAATATCCAGGTTGCGTTTGCAGCGGCTATCACAGGCCCCGCACAGGGTACAGTGATAAAGTGCGTCTATGAGTTTAGGGGTAAAGGCGATATCCCCGCGTTCCTCCCCTAAGGCCGAGTATAGCAACCCCTGGGGTGAGTATAGATTAAATCCGAACCTGGTGTCGATAGGGCACTGGCGGGAAAATCTCAGGCTCTTTATCCAGTTCATGTCAATGTATTTGCAGAATGAGCATCTAACGCATAACCTGGCCTGGCGCCTGTATTCTTCAATATCCAACATTTCGTACTCCAAGTTTTACAGGATCAATAGCAAAGCCTGCCGGGAGACATGATATTGTTTGCATCCAGGACTCCTTTAAGCTTCCTTGAAATCTCCGCGTATCCTTCAGCCCGGCTGTATACCATATCCTCGACAAGTCCGTAAGGGCGGCTGAAAAACGCCCCCCGTTTAAAGACAGCCTGAGCGGCCGCGCTGTACAGCTTATTGACCATGTCGGCTTCCGCAGCATGGGTAGGATCATAGTAAAAATTAAATTCGATATGGCATGCCCCGCCGTATGCCATTGGCTGTATATATACCCCGATGTTATCCTGCGGGAAATTATGCCTGGCGGCTTCCGCCATGACTGCCTGGAGGTAACTCTGCGTTTGGTTCAGTTTGGCCAGGAAGAA
>CAZTHJ010000142.1:1147-4036 GCA_964613565.1 uncultured Dehalococcoidales bacterium
GGGCTGCGCAGCATGTCCGGCAGCCGTATCTCCAGGCCCGGCAATTCAGTCAGTATAGTCTGAGGGTTCACTGCCGGGACTTCTCCTGCTACCTCCCGTAAAGCCTCCTCTTCGTATTCTATCCTGCCTTCAGGCAGCCGCCTACCGCCGCCCAACACAAGTATCACCGTCCACGGCGCCAGTGAACCACTCAGGCGCTGGAAATCCGCGGGCCATTTGTCTGCTGCTATTGCTGCCAGTGCAACGCTGTTCAGCAACAGGCACTCTTCACCAACCTCACGGCGTTGTATTTTATAAATGAAGCTGACGGCATCGCTGATCTCCTTGAAAGGGAGGAAGAAGGTCTTGTTGACCTTTGGCCTGTGCTCAACCTTGCAGTTGGCCCAGGTCACCACACCCAGTGTTCCCTGAGCTCCCATAAACAACCTGTTCCACATGAAGTCGCCTGGGCCCGAGGGGTTAACTCCCTGGGATATGCTTTTGTCCGGAAATCCGGGGACACAGGTTGAACCGGTTCTGAACAGCTCCCCGTCCGGCAAGACAACTTCCATGGTCACCAACGGGTCTGTGTATTCAAACTTGGGTATCAGCCTGGGTTCTCTCTCCAGGTAGATAGTTAAGGCCGATTTCAAGGGGTGTGGTAAAAGAGGGGAAACGGCCATCAGGTCATACTGCTGGAGTTCTTCCTGGAGCTGCCCCCATATAACCCCCGGTTCTATCCTGACCATGCGGTTTCTCTCGTCGATGGCCAGTATTCTCTTCATCCTGCCCAGCTCCAGGATTATACCGGATTCAAAAGGCGCTGTACTGTTGAAAAAGTGAATGCCTGAGCTGTATGGTGTTACAGGCAGCTTGTGGTTGTTTGCCAGCCTGACAATACTTTGAATTTCTTTCGCAGTCTCAGGCTGGACAATGTAGCAGAACTTGCCAGGTGCGGCCCTGTCCTGCCCCACGCCATACGCTTTAAGTCTCAGCACATCACTGGAGACGTGGTCAGCCCCCACTATGGCTCTTAACTCCTCTTCAATAACCATACTTGATACCTTTCCATTTTTAGTTCTCTATTACAAATGCTTCTCTTCAAGGGAAACCTGCTATAGTCTGCTTTCGTGTCCTTACAATCTAGTCTGTCATGCTTTATCCACTGATTCCTCGAGCCACTTTTGTTTTATCTTTTTCTGGTATTCCCGGAATGCAGCTCTGTCGGTCCCCCAAGAGCCTTTGCCTGCCGCCCACCGCCTCTCCTCTTCTTTTATATCTACATTTACCCTGTCCACTATGCCCCACATGAGATGGGGTTCTCCGGGGGGGCAACCCTGCACAAACACACCTTCGTTGCGGTATTTCCTGACACAGTCTCCCATCAGGATAAGGTTTTCGCGGGGCACCCCTTTGGGAAGTTTTTTCTTTGGGCCGGCCACAATTGAAATCCCCTTGTTTTTATCATATTGACCCTGTGATTTCAGTATTGCCATGGTACAGCCCAGTAGTCCCATGCAGCTGCTGCAAGCTCCGTCAGTATAAAAATTATATTCGGGCCACTGCTCCAGGCCCTCCAAGTAGGGCAGCCAGAGTCGTTTGAATACTTCTTTAATCGCCCTTCCGCGGATCTGGATGAATTTTTCCTGGTAATTTCCCAGACCGCGGTCGCGCGCGGCCTTGAAATACTTCACCTTGTTCAGGTCCAGCCCTATCATTCTGCATATCGTGGCATCCGCCGCCACGGGATCTTTGCTGGCTACAATGCATCCGAAGTCGGTCGGCAGGGTGTGACCTGGGCCATATCCCTCTGCAGGCCTGATCATATCAACTATCGTCAGGTCGGCTTTAACGATGGACCACAGGTCCATCATCGCCGCGGCAAGATCGGTATGGTGCATTTCACGGTGCACCTTATCCTGCACTACTCCCTTTATATTCTTCAGCGCGCAAGTGAAGACCATGCTTACGTGGCTTTTGAAGATGGGCACATTGATAATATGGTCAGCCTCCAGTAGGAACCTCGGCAGGAGCGCCCGGTTGAGCGCGGATTTTGCGTCCCGTATGGGGACATCGATCAGGTCTTTTTCTCTTTTTATATCGATAATCCTATCTACTCCGGCTTCCTCTGCCGCCTTGCCGACGCCGCTTATTTTGAGGCACTCAAGTGTATCCTGCCCATTGGCCGCCGACTCGGCCAGGATGATTTCCTTCGGATTGGCTTTACGCACTGCCTTTATCACGGCGCTGACCACCGCCGGACTGGTATTTACACTGAATTCAGCCGGCCAGGGATGTCCCGCGTTGGGTTTTACCACCACCGTAGCATTGGGCCTGATCAGACTATCGACCCCTCCCAAGAGGGCAAGGGCTTCTTCTACCATTTCGCCGGCGTCAGTACCATTTGCAATGGAAACAATTGACTTTGCCATTTTTGCTCTTCATTTCGGCGCATTCCGTAATCTACGAAAAGCACCTTTTAGTATTTTTCTATTTTATCAAAACCTGATTTCGCCGCTTCCAGGGCCTTATTATACATTTCACTCATTACATGGAGCTTGTAATCGTCAGCCATCAGCCTCTGCCAGGGGCGTATGCTTAGCTGGTGTGTCATCCTTCGGGAGGTCCTGTTGGATTGCATGATTTTGCGAGCCATTTCCCAGGCGCGGTCCAGCAGCTTTTCCCTCTCTACAATTTCATTGATCAGCCCCATGTTCACGCAGTCTTGAGCACTGTAGCCTGCGCCTAGGTACTCTACATAGTTGGCGCGCTTATTGCCTATCAGATGCTGCAGGGCCATGAACATGCCATCCCCGGGGACATGCCCGGGAGGCATGATAAAGTGATCGTCACGGATGACAAAGTCAGGTGTGCAGATCGCCAGGTCAGATAATATCCCCATCTCCCAGT
>CAZTHJ010000143.1:0-4001 GCA_964613565.1 uncultured Dehalococcoidales bacterium
ACCAGGGCCGGCACTGGCAGGCAAAGTCTGGAAGATCTGGAAACCTGAACAGGCATTTTAAAACCCATATACCAGGCGTAAACCGGCGATCCTGCTTACATATTAATCAGGGCAAATTTATCTGTGTTACTGCATTATTCTGGAAAAAGACGCCCGGGTATTCCTCTGCCAGCAGGGCGGAGGCGGCAAAGCCGGTGCAGTGGGAAACGCCCAGCTTCTTTATGCCCATCTGCCTCAATCCCTCCATAGTCTGCCGGACACGTTCCGGTGAAGCCCTGAAAAGGTGTGTACCGCCTATAACGGCATACACGGTCTGCCTGCCTGACAGCTTCTGAATATGACGTAATGTGTTGATCATGCCGCGGTGGGCACAGCCCAGCACCACCACCAGCCCATATTCCGTATCAATGGCCAGCGCCAGGTCGTCCGCCAGGCTGTCAGGCTTGACAGTATTGCCTTCTTTAACAAAGAGATTATCCTCAATCTGCTCATAAGGCATTACCATGGGGATTTCCCCAGTAGTGAAGATTTTGCTGGTGATATAGTGAGGCCCTTTGCTCAGCGTAAACCTGGCCCCCAGGCTTTCCAGTTCCGCACGCAGGAAAGGTATGCCGGCATAGTGCAGTATATCATCATCGCGTTTGACATATTTGGCCGACCACATGTCCGGGTGGCCAATCACCTCTGCATTCCTGGCCATCCTCAGCACTTCCCTCAGGCCTCCCGTATGGTCGGCGTGGCCATGGCTGATTACGACATGCCGTATGTGTGAAAGGTCGATTCCCATGAGGTGGGCGTTATGAACTGCGGAATGGCTATAACCTGTATCCAGCAGTACGGGAAGACCATCCACCTCCACCAGGATGCTCAGCCCCCATTCTGCCAGATAGCCATAATTGGCCGTGTTTTCGCTGAGTGTTGTAATCCTAATCTGCATCTTGGCCCCTCCCCTCGTCTATCTCGATAATATGCTCACAGAAAGCATTCCCCGCAGGTATGGATTTGCCAATATAATATTTCAGCCGGGGGTTTAATTCATGCACCACCGTTTTTTCCATGGTGGTATGCGCCCGGCACATCTGCGGATTGTCAAAATGCAGCGGGCATTGGGTCACTTTGAGGATCATCCGGCCATCATTATCCCGAAGTATACTATTAGTATCCTTACCGTGGCTAACCGTTTGGAAAATGCGCAGCAGATAGTCAGCCACCTCTTGAATGTCCCGTCTCTGCAGCGTTTTGACTGCTCTCTTTGCTATGGCTAAACCGTACTCGCGGCTCATCTCCTCGATCATTTTCAGGCCATCAGCGCCGAATTTTCGGTATAGATAGTCATAATTGCTCCTCAGCCGCGCATACAGCCCACTTACGGCGCTGCGGTAGATCTGTTCCAGGCTGCGTTCGTCCTGCATCTATATAATGTTCTCCTTATGCCTTATGGGCTGCCAGCGATTTGAGCAGATTTTTTCCCAGGTCTTCGACCTCGCCAACTGCATACAGCTCTATCTTGCCTTCGTCACAAAGTCTGGCCAGATCCGGGTCGATGGGTATCTGTGCCAGCAGTTCGGCGCCGGAGGCCAATTCCATCTCGCGGGCACGGCTTCTGCCGAAAATCTCGATTTTTTTCTTTAACTCAGGAACATACAGATAGCTCATATTCTCCACAAGTCCCAGCACAGGCTTCTTCATCTGCTGTGTCATCTTAACCGCCTTTTTCACGATCATGGCGGTCAGCTCCTGCGGCGTAAATACGATGACCACACCTGTAACCGGCAACACCTGCAGCACAGACAGCGGCGCATCTGCCGTTCCCGGCGGCAGGTCAACGATGAGGTAGTCCAGTTTGCCCCACAATACTTCCTCCCAGAACTGCGTGATAGCCTTGCCGATAAGCGGGCCGCGCCAGATCACGGCATCATCTTCCTGCGCCAGCAGCAGGTTGATGGACATGATCTCGATGCCCGATTTTGAGGTTACCGGCAGCATTCCGGTTTCGTTGCCGGAGGGCCTTTCCGTGATGCCGAACATTCGCGGTATGCTGGGGCCGGTAATATCCGCGTCCAGTATGCCCACGGCATAGCCCTGCCGCTGCAGTGATACCGCCATCAGGCTGGCGACCAGGGATTTGCCCACTCCTCCTTTTCCGCTCATGATAGCGATGACATTTTTCACCTCGTTAAGGTCTTTGGGCAGCGCCTCGGTGAATTTGACATCAGCCTCCCCGATCCCACCCTCTTTGGCTATATCCAGTATCTGCCCCTTAAGCCATTCCTGAGCCAGCGGCGCCAGCGCGGCCGTAGCCAGCTCAACTTCCAACCTGCCATTATTCAGGTTCATACTGCGCAGCAGATTCATATCGGCTATGCTGCGTACGTTACCGGGTGTGGGCAGTGAATTTACTTTGTTGCTAATCTCTTTGGGGATAGACATTTTTCTCCTCTATAAAACCTTTTATATTTACGGCCAGATTTGCTCAATGCAGGCGTTCCATCAGGTTGGTGAGTTTGCCTTTGTTATATAAATCTATAGCTTCATCAATGCTAATCACATCTGTAATGATGGGCTCGATATTATAGCTCTTCATGCTGTCATAGGCACCCATGCCCATGCCGCCTGCGATCAGCACCTGGCAATCTGTAATGGCACCGGCCATCATACTGTGCTTTGACTGGGATTCAGCATCATAACCGTGCTTCCCGCCATGAGAGGCATGGCCTTCAGCGGAGGCGAAATGCTGATGCCCCATTTTATCCCGTTTTTCCCGGTGAATCACCTTGCCGTTTTCCACAGTGGCGACAATATACATGGTGGCACGACCAAAATGCTGGCTGATATTTATTCCATCTTCGGAAACAACAGCAATTTTCATTTCTCTTCCCTCTTAATCTTCTGATTCCAGGATGATTTTATAGTTTAAGTCCCCGTTTTCCCAGTTAAGCCTGACTTTAACCTGTACACCTTCAGAGAGCAATCTTTCCGTTTCATCAATCAGGCTCTGCGCTTTGGGGGACTGTAGGAATGCCACCAGCGCCTGGTATTTGTTCTGCAGGGTATCTATATCCTTATCCGCGCTCAGCATGTCCAGGATGCAGTCTTTCAGCTGCTGCTCCGCCAGGCAGCGCAGGCATCTGCCCGTGATATCGTTGGTAGAATACTTGGGCTCAAGTTCTATCGGCTCCATCGCATTTCGCCTTTCTAGTTCATCATGACACAGACATCGTGCACCACCTGCATCCCATGTTGCCTGCAATATTCGATAGCAGCCTCGCTTTCGGCACCGGGCTGTAGCCAGATCCTGTTCAAGCCCAGTTTTTTACATTCCACCAGCGTTTTCTCTGTTATCAGTGGTGGTACCACAAAATCAACTACATCCACTTTTTCCGGGATATCCGAGAGATTATGATAACATTTACTGCCTTCAAGCTCATCCAGCTTTGGATTCACGGGAAAGACCTCATAACCTCGGCTTTTCAGATTGCGGAAAATCGTATTACCATACTTGCTGGTATCGTCCGTGGCGCCTACAATGGCAAATTTCTTACGGGACATGAAGTCCTTGATCAAGTCCTGCACCTTTTGCCTCCTATCTGCGGCAGCAGCTTCCGCCGCCGCTTGAACATGGCGGGGTATCACATCGCTCTTCCCGTCCGCAACAGGTAGTCCCACCTGCCCGATTCTGGTTTTTAATCACGATGGGAACAGATAGCATTTTCTCTAGATCATTACTACCGCATGAGTGACATGTCAGATTAGTATCAGCCATGTTCTGTATAAGAAACTCTGAGATGTGACCGCATTTCTGGCATTTATAGTCAAATAAAGGCATAATTCCATCCTTCTCTTTTATATGCTAACATACTCTTCCTCAATCTGCCTGATTTCTACGGTATTTCCTTTTCCACGGCTCCTCGTTCCGGCAAGCCATACAATTCTTGATGGCTTCCTTAAGGACATTGTCGCTGCTTTTAATATAACTCATGGGGATATACTGGATGCACTCC
>CAZTHJ010000144.1:0-3993 GCA_964613565.1 uncultured Dehalococcoidales bacterium
TTGCGCGTGCCCGAGCAGCCGGTCGAGCCCGACCCGGTCATCGTCTACGGACCGAAAGACCCATTCGTGATTGGCCTACCCAAGCCGTTCGTCGACCGAATGAACATCGACAGTGAGCACCCGCTGGCTGGACTGGCTCGCTATCAGCTACTACATCATGATCGTAAAAGTATTCAGCTACCTGCCGCTTGCATCAACCACAGTTGGCCGCATTGATTTCTGGCAGATCGGCGTTTATTATATGCTGCTGGCCCTACTTTTATACAGCATCGACCATCGTCAAAGTATCATAAACGGCCTGTCAATGTTGATATCCAGAGCAAAAGTATTCCTGGGCGCTGCCTGCAGCAGGCTGGTTAAATTGCCGCTGCACTGGATACTATTGACGCTTCTGATATTAAATTCACTGGCATGGATCGCCGTTGTAAATCTGCCGGACGGCAAACTGCACGTCACCTTTCTGGATATAGGCCAGGGCGACTCCGTGCTGATACAGACGACCGATGGCAGGAATATCCTTATAGACGCCGGGCCCAGCCCCAACAGCCTAAAATTGCAGCTGGGCAAGGCTCTGCCTTTCTGGGATAAAAATATCGCCATGCTCATTTTGACGCAGCCGCAATCCGACCATGTTAACGGCCTGAGCGGGATTATAGGAAACTACAATATCGGTCAATGCCTGCATTCCTCGGAGGCATCTGATTCACAGGCGTACAGCATGCTGCTGCAAACTATCGAAGACTACAATATTCCGCATGACGTCATCAGCTATCCCCAGGAAATCTGGTTGGATACTGTCACAAGGCTCGAGGTTTTACACCCGCAAAGAGATTCAACGCCCTGTAATTATGCCAACCCTGAGTGCGATAATCTGGTTTTGCGGATCAGTTATAAGCAAATCAGTTTTTTGTTAACCGCCGATATACGTGGCCCGACAGAGAGCGAGATCATCAGGCAGCGGCGCAGCCTGCAGAGTACAGTTTTAAAGGTTGCCCATCACGGCAGCAATTCATCATCCACAGGTGAATTTATCGATGTGGTTAACCCTCAACTGGCCATCATCTCTGCAGGAAAGAATAACGCATACGGCCACCCACATGCCAAAACTTTGGAAATCATCGGCAGCCGCATCGGCAAAGAGAATATTTTTCTCACCTCGCAGTCCGGCAACGTGGAGTTGATTTCAGACGGGAAGCGCCTGTGGGTCAAAACAGAAAAAATTGAAGCCCCTGACACTTAACTTATGGTCATACAGATGGCAGCATGCCTGCGGCTTTATCCCCGTAGAAAGACAATTTTACCTCTTTACTATTGATTTAAATCGAATTTTAGCGTACATTATAAGGCATCTATAAGAGTGAGGATGCTGAAAAACTCAAGGGCGATAGGCGGGTTTAAAAACCCGCCGGTAGCGGGATGGGGGGACAGCCCCCAAACCCCCGGCAGGAAGGTTGCTGCACCTCTTTTTCAGCAATCTCAAGATTAAATGAGGAGGGGATAATGAAAAAAATGATCGGCCTGGCGCTTATAACGGTTCTGCTGGCCATCGTTTTCATTTATCCTGGTATAGCCGGTGCGCTTACGAATATGGATGGCTTCAGCCCCACTTCTTCAGCTATACCCGGTAATGAGAGCTTTCCCGCGGCATCAGCCAGCTCTTTCTTTGACATGTTCCCCCTGTATATCTGGATAATTTTTGCCGTAATTATCTTAATCATCGTAATTCTGACATTGTTCCTGGTTCTCTCCCCCGGCAAAAAGAAAAAGGGCGGCATGCCGCAGCAGGATCGGGGAGGCAAGCCGGGTAAAGGCGAGAAGGGCAGAAAACCCCGCCCCGAAGCAACACCTCAGCCATTTGCTCCCGCTCCACACACAGAAGAATACAACCCCAATGCCATGCCCCCTCAAGGGCGCATGCCGCGGCCTGTAGCGGGTCAGCCGCTATCTCCCAGGCCGATGCCAAGACCCATGCCGCAAGCGCAATTCGAACCGCAACCTGCAGCATCTTTTGAAAAGCGGCCACCACAACCTCAACCCAGGCCAATGCCAGTACAACCGCAGGCAGCCGCAGGCATCAGACCACAACCTCTACAAACACCACCCGTACCGCCTGCTCATACTCCGGGCATGGAGCCACCCTCCGCACAGACCAGATATATACCACCTCAGTCCCCACGTGCCCCAGGTGGGATCAGCCGTGCAATGTTTAAGGCTACAAACCTAAGCATCCTGCCCGAGGAGGTCAAAGAGGGAGATCCTGTAACAATTTCTGTTACCGTGGTAAACACCGGCGGCATAGCAGGGCTGTACAGCGTGGTCTTCCGTATCAATAATGTTGTAGAGAATATAGCCGAATTGAGCCTGGGCCCGGGTGCCAGCCAGACAACTGTCTGCACCGTAAAGAAGGAACTTGAAGGAGAATACTATGTGGAGGTGGAAGGTTTGCGCGGTATGTTTACCGTATTGAGGCGCGCACCCGCTTCCTTCCAGGTATCAAACCTGACCATAAAGCCGGAAAAGGTTAAACAGGGCCAGCCTATATCTATCGGTTTCATGGTGACGAACACAGGAGAAAGGCCGGGCGTATATAATGCCAACCTGCTCATCAAAGGGATGATGGAAGCCAGCGAGGATATCGGCATCGAGCCGGGAGAGACCAAGTCCGTCACCTTTAATATTGTCAAGGACGCGGCGGGCTTTTTCCCTGTCAACGTGGAAGGCTACAGCGGCAGGTTTGTGGTTGAAATGGACTGGAAGGAATAGAGACCTGAGCTAACCTATCATATTGCCGGCTTTTTCCTCGGCACTCCCTTCAGCTTCCTCTGCAACGATTTTATGCAGCTTATCCAGGCTTTCCAGCCTGTCGACATACAGCACACCATTGAGGTGGTCGATTTCATGCTCCAACGCATGCGCCAGCAGTTCCTCCCCCTTGATGCGAAATTCCCTGCCCTGCCTGTTCCTGGCTTTGACCTTGACCCATACCGAGCGAACCACTTCACCCTGATAGCCGGGTATGCTCAGGCACCCCTCAAAAATCTCCCGCTGACCATCCCTTTTTACTATTTCGGGATTAATCAGCACAATTACATCCCTTTCGGGTACCTCGATTACTGCCAGCCGCAGGGGAATGCCCACCTGGGGAGCCGCCAGACCCACACCCCTGGCATCCCTCATCGTTTCAATCATATCATCGATGAGGCGCTGCACAGACTGGTCGAAAGAGGTGACCTTTTTTGCCCTGCGTTTGAGGACGGGCTCGGGATAAGTAAATATTTTCAAAACGGCCATCTGCTAATAAATTAAAACACACCCACTGGATCAATGTCTATCAGCCAGCCACGGGGCATTGTTATAGAGTTCAGAAAAGGGGATAAACCGGTACCGCAGAGCATGATCTGCCAGCGGTAACTTCCCCTCAGCCTGGGTACTATACCCGGCATCGGCCCGATAAAACGCAGGTGCACGCGGCCCTGCATCTGTTTTTGCCCTTCCAGCAGCTGCAGCATCCTATGTGTTTCCCTGCCGCAAACCTCGGCACTGCCGTGGCTGAAAATAAGCCCGGCGAGCTGGCTGAAAGGCGGGTAACCCAGCCTGCTTCGATATTCTATTTCGCTGGCATAAAAAGACTCATAGTCATGCCTGGCAGCCGCCTGTACCGCATAATGCTCAGGCGTATAGGTCTGAATGATGACCCGGCCGGGGGCAAAACCTCTGCCGGCCCTGCCTGCGATCTGGCAGGTAAGCTGAAAGGTGCGCTCTGCGGCACGGAAATCAGGCAGGTTCAAGCCGGTATCGGCATTGATCACCCCGGCCAGCGTCACCTGGGGTAGATCCAGCCCCTTTGCAATCATCTGCGTGCCGATCAAGATATCCACTTCATGCCTGACCAGCTTGTTCATTATCTCCTCATGGACGCCGCGCCTGACCGTAACGTCCCTGTCCCAGCGGGCAATCCTGGCCGCCGGCAGCAGTCGCCTGACTTCCTCTTCC
>CAZTHJ010000145.1:0-3992 GCA_964613565.1 uncultured Dehalococcoidales bacterium
GGACGAGGTGGATAAATTATTAACCGAGGTGGTCTCCTACTATATTGATCCGCAAAAGTGCCAGGCTTGCGGGATTTGCTCCAGGAAATGTCCTGTAGAGGCTATTGCAGGCGGCAAGAATCTGGTTCATGTCATTGATCAGGAAAAGTGCATTAAGTGTGGAACTTGCTTTGAATCCTGTCCCCCGCGCTTTGCCGCGGTAAAGAAGATTGTTAATGAGCAGGTTCCTCCTCCTATTCCGGAGGAGGCAAGGGCAATAGTAAGGGGTGGTGAAAAGAAATAAAACCTGAATAAAGCTAGCGAAGTACCTTAGGGAGCCCGGGGGATTCTGCCGGAGTAAGTCCCTGACAGGGTTAAAAATACCTTCGGGAAGCTCGAGGGGCTGTGCCCCTCGAAAAAAGACCCCCGGTGGGGGGGTAGGGGGATGTAAAAACCTTATGATGAACTCGGATAAATTCGTGGTTACGTTGACAGCAGGTATGTCATTCGCTAGAATGAATCCGTTCCTGCGATATATAGCTATTATTGAGAGACTGCTGAAAAAGAGGTGCAGGAACCTTCCTGCAGGGGGTCTGTCTTTATCGTCATGGCGAGGAGCGCAGTGAAGTGGCCATCTCACCCGTTACCGGCGGGTTTTTAAACCCGCCCATCGCCCCCAAGACTGGGGGATAAAGGGGGTTGAATCTGAGTTTTTCAGTACTCTCATTGAATATTTTTATTTTTCAATAACATAAACCCATTAAACTTTTGAGGAGGCTGAATTGAAGTTGGAATTACACAATATCGAATTTGAGAATAAATCCGGAGTTGCCAGGATAACCCTTAACCGGCCTCCCCTTAATGTGCTGGACATAGCTACCATGAAAGAGATTAACCAGGCTGTCCAGGCCAGCAAGGAAGATAAGGCTGTTAAAGTTCTGGTTATAGCTGCGCGGGGGAAGGCTTTTTCAGGAGGAGTTGATGTGGCGGATCATACTCCTGACAAGGTGGATGAGATGACGGCGGTATTTGATAAAATGTGCAGCCTGGTGATTAACTATCCCCAGCCTACTCTTGCAGTCCTCAATGGTCATGCGCTGGGTGGCGGCTGCGAGCTTGCCATATCATGCGATATGATTATTGCCTCCGAGTCGGCTAAAATCGGGCAGCCTGAAATTAAACTGGGCGTTTTCCCTCCCATAGCTGCCATTATGCTGCCCCGCCTGGTAGGCAGGAAAAAGGCCATGGAGCTGATACTGACGGGAGAACTGATTGATGCCTGGGAGGCGCACCGAATTGGCCTGGTAAACCAGGTGGCCTCTGTTGAAAAGCTGGATGAAGTATCCGCTAATATGATCGAAAAGCTAGCTGGCTTGAGTGCTGTGGTACTTCGCTACACGAAGATGGCCTGTTATCAGTCTCTTGAACGCGACTATGACGCAGCCCTGAAGACAGTGGAGGATATATATTTGCACAAGCTCATGAAGACACGGGATGCAGTTGAGGGACTTAGTTCATTTATGCAGAAGCGTCCTCCTGCATGGACCAATAGCTAGCGTTTTACGTATGTCAGGTTGATGACAAAAAGAAATTAATAAGGAGAGACAAATGGGAAAAGTACCGGACAAAATACAGGCATGGCAGATGACGGAGCCTGGCAAGCTGGCCAGAGTGACTCTGGATGTGCCTCCTCTCAAGGAAGGCGAAGTACTGGTGGAAATAGCGGGATGTGGTGTTTGCCATACTGACTTGAGCTATTTTTATCATGGCGTAAAGACGGTCAGTCCGCCGCCGCTTACCCTGGGACATGAGATTAGCGGCACGGTAATTGCAGGTGACCCCAAAATGCTGGGCAGGGAAGTGATTATCCCCGCCGTGATGCCCTGTAACAACTGCCCTATCTGCGCCATGGGTAGGGGCAACCGCTGCCTCAGCCAGAAAATGCCGGGCAACAGCCTGGGCAATCTGGGTGGCTTTGCCAGCCATATAGTTGTTCCGGCCGCGGATCTGTGTGTGGTTGGGGAGAAGGGTAATCTCCCCCTGGCAAACCTGGCGGTAATTGCGGATGCCATTACAACCCCCTACCAGGCTGCCATGAGGGCAGGGATACAGCCAGGCGACCTGACCATGGTAATCGGCACTACAGGCGGCGTTGGTATCTATATGACGCAGATGCTGGCCGCCATGGGAGCTAAGGCAGTCATCGGTATGGGAAGGAATGCTGAGAAACTTGAACGCGCCAGGAAATACGGTGCTACCCATGTCATCGATATCAAGGATAAGGCTGCCAGGGATGTCAGGGCTGAGTTCAGGGAGCTGTGCAAGGCCAACGGGCTTCCCTCCAATTATGGCTGGAAGATTTTTGAATGCACGGGCACAGAGCCTGGGCAGGCTATAGGACTTGAACTGCTCTCATTTGTGGGCAAATTGATCGTAGTCGGATTTGGTACCGCTATAAATCAATATAGCATTTCAAGATTGATGGCCTTTGACGCCGATATTATCGGCTCCTGGGGATGTCTGCCCAAATATTATCCCATCGTCCTGGATATGGTCCGTTCCGGAAAGATCGCCCTTGAACCGCTGGTTGAAGTGCGCCCTATGAGCCGCATTGAAGAGACCTTTAAAGAGGCGGATGAGGGCAAGCTGACCAGGCGGGTTGTCCTCACCCCTGATTTCTAATCCCCATGGAAGTTGAAAAGCGGAGGCTGAAGTAGCCTCCGCTTTTTGAATGCATTTTTAATCTAAATCCTGAAACCAGCCTGCCATAGTTTCATTCAGCCTGTAGTTTTGGCTGCGCTGTGGCGTACGCTGTTTTGAGCCGGCTCTGCTGGCTATGCCTTGTGCTCAGCCAGCTTCTGCTTGAGCTGCTGCAGCTCGTTCAGTATATTCAACAGGATGCAGTCCGCTTTCTCGCTGCAGAATTCGCAATTGCCGGTATTTCCGTTACATTGTTGCATAGGACACATAACACTTGCCTCCTTTACCTGCAGCCGGGCCTTAAATCCACCCGCGCAGCTTCATGGCTTCAACCACTCTCTCAACGGCCTTCACATAAGCTGCCTGCCGCATATTTATTCCGTAGCTTTTGCTTGTATTCAGAACGGAGTGGTAAGCCGATGTCATTCTCCTGTCGAGCTTTTCATAGACTTCTTCTTCGTCCCAGTTGTACATATAGAAGTTCTGCACCATCTCAAAATAGGACACAGTAACGCCGCCGGCGTTGCAGAGGAAATCCGGGATTACATGTATATTGTTTTCGTACAGGATTTCATCCGCTTCAGGTGTAGTAGGGCCGTTGGCCAGTTCCGCTATGATCCTGGCCTTGATTCTGGGGGCATTCTTCTTATGGATTACATTTTCGATGGCTGAAGGGATCAGGATATCTATATCGAGTTCAAGTAATTCCTCGTTGCTGATAATATCACCGCTGCCAAGATTGCATACAGAGCCGGTTTCCTGTTTACATTCGACAGCATCCCGTGGTTTTATGCCGCTGGAGCAGTAGGTGCCGCCCTTGCTGTCGCACACCGCCACTATTTTTGCCCCGAACAGGTCGCAACAAAGCTTGGCGGCATAGTTGCCGGCATTGCCGTAACCCTGGATGGCCACCCTGGCGTTCTCCAGGGGTATGCCCAGCGCCTGTGCTGCTTCGCGGATGCAGTACATGCCGCCCCGGGCGGTGGCATCATATCGGCCCTGCGACCCGCCGATGGCTATCGGTTTGCCTGTGATTACTCCGAACTGGGGTTTGCCTGCTATGACTGAATATTCGTCCATCATCCAGGCCATGATCTGAGGATTGGTATAGACATCCGGGGCAGGTACATCTTTTTCCGGCCCGATAAACTGGAATAGGCTTCTCACATAGGCGCGGCTGAGCTTCTCAAGCTCTCCCTGGCTCATTTCCTTGGGATTGCAGGTTACGCCGCCCTTGGCGCCGCCCAGCGGCAGGTCCAGCAGGGAGCATTTCCATGTCATCCACGCAGCCAGTGCCCTGACTGTGTCTATGG
>CAZTHJ010000146.1:0-3989 GCA_964613565.1 uncultured Dehalococcoidales bacterium
TTTCCTCCCCATAACGGGAAAAACTCCGTTGATCACGCTGGGCGAAGGTGATACCCCGCTGGTGCGTTCTTTGACGCTGGAAAAGCAGTTAGATATAGGCGAACTTTATTTTAAACTGGAAGGCTGCAATCCCACCGGCTCATTTAAGGATAGAGGCATGGTCATGGCCATTGCCAAAGCGGTAGAGGAGAGGAGCAAAACCGTGATCTGTGCCTCCACTGGTAATACCAGCGCTTCCGCTGCGGCATATGGGGCCAGGTTTGGCCTGGAGGTGGTCGTGCTGGTGCCTAAAGGTAAAATAGCCGTGGGCAAATTTGCCCAGGCCATAGCTTACGGCGCCCGCATTATCACCATCGGCGGAAATTTTGACCAGGCACTGAAAATCGTGCTGGAGCTTGTGGATAAGCATCCCATTACGCTGGTGAATTCTCTTAACCCTTTCCGTATCGAGGGACAGAAAACAGGGGCATTTGAGATCGTGGATGCGCTGGGTGATGCGCCGGATTATCATTTTATTCCGGTGGGCAATGCGGGGAACATTTCTGCCTACTGGAAGGGTTATACGGAATATAAAAATGCCGGACGGGTTGCCAGATTGCCCAGGATGATGGGCTTCCAGGCAGCAGGCGCCGCTCCCATTGTGAAAAACAGGGTAGTAGAAAAACCAAAAACCTTTGCTACAGCCATCAGGATAGGCAACCCGGCAAGCTGGAAAACCGCTGTTGCTGCGCGTGACGAATCGGGCGGCGTCATAGATTCAGTCACAGATGTGGAAATACTGGCTGCCTATAAATTAATGGCCAGCAGAGAGGGGATTTTTGGCGAGCCGGCCTCGGCTGCTTCACTGGCTGGCGTGATCAAAATGATGCACAACGGTTTGAGCTTGAAGGGCAAGAGGGTTGTCTGCATAGTTACCGGAAACGGGCTGAAAGACCCAGGCGTACCGGTGAAAGATGCCGAGCCTTTTCCTGAAGTAGTTCCTGAGCTGGAGGCTATCGAAAGCGCTCTGGGCTGGCGCTGATTTAAATCTAAACCATCTGAATATATCAGGTTATCATAGATTTCGGATGGAGGGCTAGAGGTGAGCTTATTATGACAGATAAAGCTAAAATTGAAGCAGCGGCACTGGAGATGCTTAAAGCCGTGGGCGAAGATCCGCAGCGGCAGGGACTATTATATACACCCAGGCGTATTGCCGCCATGTACGAGGAAATCTTTGCCGGCATGAATCAGGATGGGTTAGCTGAACTTAGTGTCGGCTTTGAAGAGGGCCATCGTGAAATGGTGGTGGTCAAGGATATTCCTTTTTATTCCATGTGCGAGCATCATCTGCTGCCCTTTTTTGGGCTGGCGCATGTCGGTTACATACCCAATAAAGCAGGCCGGGTGGTGGGCATCAGCAAAATTGCGCGTGTAGTTGACATCTATGCCAGGCGACTTCAAGTGCAGGAACGTTTGACAGCACAGATTGCAGACTGCATTGTAACCGGGCTACAGCCGGTGGGTGTGGCAGTGGTGATTAAGGCGGAGCATCTCTGCATGATGATGCGCGGCATTAAAAAACCGGGCAGCAATGTTGTGACCTCAGCCACCAGGGGCATCTTCCGCACCGAATCGGATACCAGGGCTGAATTCCTTTCTTTCCTGCAGGATTAGCAAAGATCGGGCAAAGCTGATTAAGCTGCTGATGAGAAAAAGAATAGATAAACCAGGTAGATGAGAAAAATAATAATTGCCAGCAGTACTATTATGCCCGATGCAATTACAACTCTGAAAACCTCAATCTTTTTACCTAGATAACCGCCGGCAGTCAGAAATATACAGCATGCTACAATGATACCTATCAGCAGAAGTGCGTTTTTAACCGGCTGGCTGCTTTCAGCGCTGGCGAATGAAATAACGGCTATATAAATCACTCCTCCCACCAGGGCAATAACACCGGCAATAGCCGCATATTTAAGCAGTCTCTCCAGGGTTATGCGTTTGGCAAAGAAAGCGCCCAGAGAAAGGAAGATGCATAAGGCCAGCACAAATAAGAGGATATTTCTAGCTATTACAAGGTCGGGCATAATAATCTCCTTGGTTACATATTAATATCTATTTTAGCTGAGGTTAAAGAACTGTACAACTGCATAGCGGATTAATCACCGATTATCTGTAAAATCAGTTCCCGATCCCTGTGGCGGTTATCGAAATCCACCAGGACGATTTGTTGCCATGTGCCCAGCAGCATGTTTTTATGGTTAAAAGGCACCACCAGTGAGGCTCCCAGCAGGGAAGCCCTGACATGTGCATGACCATTGCCGTCACCCCATCTCTTATCATGTTCGTAGGTCAGATTTAATGGAATAAGCCTTTCCCAGGCTTGTTCCAGGTCACTGATCAGACCCGGTTCAAATTCGATAGTGGTCAGGCCAGCGGTTGACCCTGCAATAAATATATTGACCGTGCCGCAATCTATCCTGGAGAGTTGAATTTCAGCAGATACGGATGGAGTTATGTCGATAATATCGCAGTTTCCCCTGGTTTTGATATGTAAATATCTGGTCTCTACCGTCATGTTCTCACCCAGCCCAGGTCAATCTGGTCCAAGCTGAAAACAGGCCCATCCCTGCACACCTGCTTAATTCCGTTTTTGGTCTTGATGCTGCACCCGTAGCAGATACCAAACCCGCACCCCATGCGCACTTCCAATGATACCTCCACTGTTGTCTTAATATTGTTAGAGTCAATTATTTGTAAAAGTTTATGATACATGGGAAGCGGACCGCAGGCAAAGGCTTTGTCGCATTGAGCCAGATAGGATATAGCCACATCCGTAATCATCCCCCTGTGCCCCAGGCTGCCATCTTCGGTGCTCAAAATTACCTCTGCTTCCCCTGGGAATAATTTCAGCGGCAGGACTTGTTCCTTCGAGCGCGCTCCCAGCAGGAGGACGATATTTATGCCGCGCTGCACGGCTGTCGCTGAGAGGAAAAACAAGGGCGCTATGCCGATGCCGCCTGCTATTATTAGTATCTTTTTGCCTGCATCTTCCAGGCTGAAGCCGTTTCCCAGCGGGCCCAGTATATCCAGGGCATCTCCCTCCTTCTTGCCGGCTATGCTGGCAGTTCCCCGGCCAGCTATTCTGATGAGGAGCTCAATGATGCGGTTCTCAATTACATTGTGTATGCTGACAGGCCGGCGCAGGGTGAATCTATCACATTGGATCATGAGAAACTGGCCGGGAATAGCCTTTGCTGCTATTTCGGGCGCCAGCAGGGCGATTTTAAAGGTGTGCGGCATGAGCTCTATGCTGGAGATTATTTTCGCTCTGGTATCTATCATATCTCTATCTCGTTAAGCCAGGTATTCGCTCAGCGGTTTAACATTATAGATCGGATTGCTGGAGGAGAGCGCTTTAAGTGCAACCCGGGCTGTATCCAGCGACGTAAAGCAGGGAATCCTTCTTTCCGTGGCATTGCGCCTGATCTCAAATCCGTCCTGCAGCGAAGTGCGTCCCCCTGTTACCGTATTGATGACTCCATTGATACCATACTGGTTAATTATATCAATTACATTGGGATGACCTTCGCCGAGCTTTTTACTGATCGTTTCAACGGTTACGCCATTATTCTGCAGGAATTTAGCTGTTCCTTCCGTAGCATAAAGCTTATAGCCCAGCGAGAAAAACCCCTTTATGATTTTCAATGCTTCCGCTTTATCCTTGTCTGCAATGCTTACCAGCAGGCTGCCCTGGCGCGGTAGCATCAGCCCCGCCGCAATCAGCGCCTTGACCAGGGCCGCTTCATAGGTATGGTCAATGCCCATGATCTCGCCGGTTGATTTCATTTCGGGGCCCAGATATGTGTCAACGCCAGTCAGCTTGGACATGGAAAAGACCGGCGCCTTGATGCCTACCAGCTTCTGCCTTTTCCACAGGCCTGCCTTTTAACCCAGTTCCTTCAGGTTTTTACCCAGCATGTTCTTGGTGGCGATTTTTACCATGG
>CAZTHJ010000147.1:0-1727 GCA_964613565.1 uncultured Dehalococcoidales bacterium
CAGCCCTGAGTCCGGATGAATTGGTGGCCAGTGTGACATACGGGGGGCAAATCTCATCCAGTCGCGCGAAAATCTCCTGTTTTGCTTTAAGGTTTTCTGGTACCGATTCGATAATGTGGTCGGCACCTGATACCGCATCCTCCATATTGTTGGTCGTCCTGATACGGCCGAGGATAGCTTTGACATCGCTTGCCGGTACCAGCGCCGTTTCCACCATCAAATCGAGATCATCGCGAATGCTCCGTATGGCATTCCTGAGCGTCTCTTCCCTTCTTGCCTGCAGCGCAACCTGATAGCCAAATCTGGCAAACTCCAGGCCAATGCCGCTGCCCATCATGCCAGCGCCGACGATGGCAACGCGCTCAATCTTCTTTTCAGTCATAATCACTCTCCCTAACTAATATATTAGAAGTTGACCTTATCGCCACCCTTGAGCCCCAGCATTTTTCTGGCTTCGCCCGGAGTGGCCGGTTCGATACTGAGCTGTTCGGCCATTTTAACCACCCGCTCCACCTGCTCCCAGCTGCCTTCAGCCAACTTGCCAAAGCCAGCGTACAAATTATCCTCAAGACCTACCCTTACGTGGCCGCCCATAGCCAGGGTCACTGCGGCCATGGGTAGCTGATCCTTACCCACCGCTGCCACAGACCATGAGAACTCTCCAAATTCTTTCCTGGCTTCACCCAGTATATATACAAGCATCTCCGGTGTAGCCACCATGCCGGTCAAACCTCCCATCACAAATTGAATGTGAGGGGGTCGGTCTATCATATTGTTATCCAGCAGCCACCTGATACCACGCAGCTGGCCAGTATCCCAGACTTCCAGTTCGGGTTTGGTGTTATTCTCCCTGTCTACTTTGCTGTAATCGCGCATCATTTTATAGGTATTGACCCAGACACCATCCTCGCCCACCCGCTTTTCTTCCCACTCATACTTGAAGCCCTTGGCTTTCAAGCGGGCATGCATCTCAATATTGCTGCCGTTGCTGAGCGAACCCAGATTAAGCGTTGCCAGCTCGGGCTTGAATTCAGGCACTACGGCGATGCGCTGCTCAACTGTACCGGCGCCGCCTGTAGTGATGCATACTACTGCATCACACCTCTTTTTGATATTGGTTAGAATTTCACGGAAAATTTCCAGGTCGGCGGTTGGTTCGCCAGTATCACGTTTGCGGGCGTGAACATGAACGATAGCCGCCCCAGCTTCATATGATTTTACCGCGTCATCGGCTATCTGCTGCGGGGTCAGCGGCAAATGCTCCGACATGGTGGGGGTAGGCCCCTGTCCCGTTATTGCTGCTGTAATAACAACTTTCCGTAAAACCTTTTCTCCTTGTGCTAACGCCATGCTTGTTTTGTCCTCCTTATCTATTTTTTCTATTAATCTGAGATCAGCCTTAGCTTATTTTTTTGCCTTCCTTATCATAGGTATAAAATCCCCTGCCGCTCTTTCTGCCCAGCCAGCCGGCAGCCACCATCCTCTTGATCAGCAGCGGCGGTGCATATTTGGTATCCTTGTATTCCCTGTACAGGTTCTCCCAGCCCTCCAGAAGGGTATCCAGGCCGATGAGATCGAATCTTTCCAGGGGTCCCATGCTGACATTGCTGCCCAGTTTTATGGCGGTGTCGATATCCTCCGCTGTGGCTAGACCATTTTCAAGCATGATCAGGGCACTGATACCCTGCGGTGAACCTATGCGGTTGACGATAAACCCCGGCACATCG
>CAZTHJ010000147.1:1794-3950 GCA_964613565.1 uncultured Dehalococcoidales bacterium
GCACTGGTAGCAATGCTTTTAACAACTTCCACCAGTTTCATGGCTGGCACTGGATTAAAGAAGTGCATACCCAGTACCTTGTCCATCCTCTTCGTGGCAGAAGCTATATCTATAATAGCAAGGGTGGAAGTATTGGAAGCCAGCACTGTATGTTTGGGACAGACCTTGTCCAGTTCGGCAAAGACCTTCCTTTTAACTTCCAGGTTATCATAAACGGCTTCAACTACTATATCGACATCCTTTAAATCGCTTATATTCGTTGAGCCATGGATTCGCGCCATAACACCATTTTTATTTCCAGCGGTTATCTTGCCTTTATCTACAGATTTCTGCAGCCAGTACTCGATAGAGGATATGCCCTTTTTCAACAGTTCATCTTTACTCTCTGCAACGGTAACATCATAACCCGACTGTGCGCATACTTGAACAATGCCGGATCCCATAATACCACAGCCCACCACCCCTACCTTTTTAATATCCATATTTACCTTCCTGTATAAGATATTCTTTATTTACCTTTAAAGTGCGGCTTCCTCTTCTCCCGGAAAGCCCTGGTGCCCTCAAGGAAATCTTCAGAGCCTATCACCTGGGCGAAAAGGTGATGATCGAGCAGCATGCCGTCAGCTAGTGTCATATCCGCCCCGATAATCATGGCTTCCTTGATAGCCCTGACCGCAAGCGGGGACCATTGACAGATGGCTTCGGCATATTCCATGGCTTTGGGCATGAGCTTGTCCAGCGGGACCACTTCGTTAACAAGACCTATGCGGTATGCCTCCTGGGCATCTATAACCTTGCCCATAAGCAAGATTTCCGCCGCTTTACATCGGGGAATATAGCGTACCAGTCTCTGTATGCCGCCACCTCCCGGAATGGCTCCTACCCAGATCTCCGCCTGGGCGAATTTGGCATTCTCAGCGGCGATTCTGAAATCACAGGCAAGCGCCAGCTCATGGCCACCGCCATAGGCAACTCCATTAATAGCTGCGATGAAAGGCTTCCAGATATCAAGCCCGCGGATAATGTTACGGCCGAGCGGTTCCGCCTGACCACGGTGCTCTCGCATATAGGGCAGAGCATCCTTAATATCAGCCCCGGCGCAAAAGGCCTTGTCGCCGGCCCCGGTGATGATCGCCACACGCATTTCCGGGTCATCCCTGAAATCTATCATTGTTTCTTCAAAACGCCTGAACATTTCAATGTTCTTGGCATTCATCTGTTCAGGCCGATTGAGTGTAAAGATAGCTATATGACCCTGTTTTTCATACTTTAAGACCATGGACGGTTCCTCCTCATTTGCATTGTGTGTCTGGTTTTAGAGCCGGCTTAACTGGCTCTATTATCCCTGCCAGATATCCAGGAAAAGCTTCTTCAGGTTATCATCTTTACACTCGCAGGGGCTTGAATACATATTCACATCCTTGCTGGCCACAGCGGCCAGACTATCCAGCTTCTCATCGAATTGCGCCTTACTGATGCCAGCATCCTTGAGGCTTTGTGGTTCACCGATTTCCTTTTGTAATTCTTTTATCTTTTGTATCAGTTTGGTTATAGATTCATCCGCTTTAGCTGAGTCAATACCAGAAAACCTGGCTGCCAGACACAAGCGCTCAACAGGATCTGGAGCATTGGATATGGGAGGATTTGAGGCAATATATTTCAATGAATAAGTGAGCGCAATACCAATAGCGCGGCCATGGGGAATACCGAATGTGGCTCCGATGGAGTGCCCCAGGGCATGGCTCAGAGAGGTATTGCTGTTGCCGAATCCCAGGCCGGCTATGGTGGCAGCATTCTGCATTTTCCCCCTTGCTGCCAGGTCTGTGCCGTCCTGACATGCCTTTGCCAGCCAGTCAAAGGTGAGTTTCATGGCCTGGAGGCACATACCATCGCTGAAATCCGTCGCCTGCCTAGCCGTCAGTCCATCCAGTGCATGTCCCAGCACATCCATTCCTGTGCTGGCCGTTAAGCCCGCGGGCATACCCGCCGTGAACTCTGGAACCAGCAGAGTAATATCCGGCAGTATTTCGTTATTGGCAAATCCGATTTTTCTATGGTTGGCTGTATCTGTCAATACTATCGCCCAGGTTGCATCAGAACCCGTACCGCTGGTTGACAGATACAGCCAACCATAGAAAAATCGGATTTGCCAATAA
>CAZTHJ010000148.1:0-3914 GCA_964613565.1 uncultured Dehalococcoidales bacterium
CCTGGGCTTGCCTGACGTATGCAACCGTGATTGTGTTTACTGTTTCGAGCCGCACCGGGTACAGGCTGACTATGTGCCTGTGGACTGGAAGCTGACCGAGACATTTAAGGACAGCATTAAGAGGAACCTGCCGGAGGAAAAATTCCGCATTACAACAGACGTTCCCATGCAGTATTACGACTTTACCGGTCTCTGTGAACCTCTGCTATACCTGCCGGTGATCGAGCAGATAATGCGCTTTCTGCGAGATGAGGTAGATGTATTCATGGGTGTGAAAGGGTGGGCAAAGATATATACAAACGGGACTTTGCTAAATGAGGAAAAGCTGAAGCTACTGAAGGACGCAGGCTTCGATGAGATAAGAATTCATCCAGGCGCCTCCAATTTTTCTGACGATATTTACAATAAAATCGAGATGGCAACCGGATATATACCCACAGTTACCATTGAAACTCCTGCATGGCCGCCCCACAGGGAAAAACTATTCCAAATGCTGCCAATAATTAATTCAATTGGTGTCAAGCATCTGGATATCTGCCAGATAGAGATTACAAGCAAAAAACAACTGGAAAGGATTGAAAAAGCCCTGGGCAGTATTGAAATCTATCAGGCTTTCTATCCCGTGATGGACGATGGTGGCATGGTTGAAGATATCATGAGGGAAGTCTTAAAACAGAATTATGCTTTCTCTGTAATCGACTGCAATGGTTTTGTCAAACAAAGCCGCAGCGCCTTATCTGATCGCAGCTACTGGAATATACTCAACCGCAAATATCCGCCTGAATGGGAAAAACACAGGAATACCAGGATTTTAAAGCATAATCAGGTTTAATTTTAGTAACTATATTTTGAGGATGAATTCACATGAATGAATGGTCTAAGTTGTCTCCCGTGCAAAAACGCCAGGAACGCTTCAAAAAATGGCTCGCGGCCGAGGGAGTAAAATTCAACTCGCGGAAGGCTGAAGAAAAATATAAACGGCGTGTGCAGAGGTTTATCGATGCCATCATGCTGAGAAAGCCTGATAAGACCCCTGTTTTTGCCATGATGGGACACATGCCTGCCATGTACTCGGGGGAAACACACCAGTCTGTGATGTACGATTACAGCAAATTGAGGAAGGCCTGGATGAAATTCCTCACAGAATTTGATCTAAGCAAATTTGACACATTTGATGCCGGCGGCGTTTTTCCCGGCAGAGTGCTGGATATACTGGACTCCAAAATATATAAATGGCCGGGCCATGGAGTGCCTGCCAATTCATCTCTTCAATATACTGAATGTGAATATATGAAAGCGGAGGATTATGATTATTTCCTGGAAGATCCGTCCGACTATAATTTAAAGGTTTATCTGCCTCGTGTCATGGGAGTGTTCTCATCATTGCATAAACTGCCCTCGTTCAGTCATCTCGGCGGCGGCTTTATCGGTGCATTCGCATCTTACGGTGATCCTGAGGTGAAAGCCGCTCTCAATCGTATCATCAAAGCGGGAGAGGAACTTCACCGCTGGAGAAAGGTGATGATAAGCCTGGGCAGAAAAATCCAGGGGGCAGGCTACCCTTCGTTTTATGCGCCCGTCGCAGGTATTCCTCCCGAAGCGCCTTTGGACGCGCTAGCCAATCACCGCAGGGGAACCGTGGGCATACTCACCGATCTCTATAGAAGTACCGATAAACTGCTGGAAGCCACTGAGAGGATGACCAGGATGATCATCAGGCAGGTTTCATATATGGCAGGGCCGGGTGCCTCCCCCATCTTATTCATGGGTATTCATCGAGGGGCTGACGGGTTTATCTCAGATAAGCAGTATGCCAGGTTTTACTGGCCTTTTCTAAGGCGGGTAGTCTTAAGCCTGGCAGATGAGGGCTTTGTGCCATGTATATTCGCCGAGGGCGGTTATAATTCCAGGCTTGATATTGTCAAGGATTTGCCCCCCAATACAGTTATCTGGCATTTTGATTTAACCGATATGGCTGCAGCCAAAAAAGTTCTCGGCGGCTCTCAATGCATCATGGGAAATGTGCCTGCTTCACTGCTGATAACCGGCACGCCGCCTGACATCAGAGAATACTGCAAAAAACTGCTCCAGACTGTGGGCAGGGATGGGGGCTTTATCCTTGCTCCAGGCGCTGGGACTAATGAGGCCAAGCTGGAAAATATTTCTGCCATGGTTGACGCTGCCAGAGAGTACAGCTAAACGTTCTTAAACTGGAATGATTGGGGGCTTGCCCCTTACTCTCATTTGTCATTGCGAGGAGCGTAGTGATGTGTCGATCTCACCGCCCGCAGGCAACCCTTCCCTTTTCTCCCGTCTGGAAGATAGAAGGGCTTGCCTCTCAAAAAACAAATTAGGGTAGGTGGTGGGATGTTGGGTTCCATATTTACCGCACTTGATCGATATGCTATATTACTCAAAACACCGTCTGTGATGGATTCCGCCTGATATGGTGTTATTTCACCCTGGAGATTATTTATGAAGATGAAACAGAGTACGCTTGAGAAAAAGGGCAAAAGAACAAAGGCTGATACCGGTTTTCCGGGCGCCTCTGCCTATAGCTGGAAAAAAGTTGATCCCGAACAAAGAGGTCAGAAATCGACTTTGTTCGGGATCTGCGGCTCTTGCATGCAGAGGGATTGCGCCACGCTGGTACATATGCAGGACGGCGTCGTCATCGGCGTTGAGGGCAACCCCCAGTCGCCTCCTAACTACGGTTCTCTGTGCGCGCGCGGGCAGTCTGAAGTCATGGCATTATATAACCCCTACAGGGTTAAAACCCCACTGGTGCGCACCAATCCCCAGAAGGGCTTGGATGTAGACCCCATGTGGAAGGAGGTAAGCTGGGAAGAAGCCATGAGTATCGTGGCTGACAGGCTGAATAAGGTGCGCCAGAAAGACCCTCGCGGGCTGGTTATCTGCGAAGGATTTGGCGAGAAGGATACCGTGCTGCGGTCGTGTTTTGCGCAGGCCTTCCGTACCCCCAATGAAATCGGCACCCACGGCCCCCTTTGCGGTGTTCACTATGCCTCCATGCTGGTGCATGGCATTAACATCGAGGCTATTGCCGAGATGGAGTACTGCGAGTATCTCATTAGCCTGGGTCGTTCCCTGGGCCCCAATTTCTCTACCACGGGGGCTACCCGCCGTTTTGCCAAAGCCATTGAACGTGGCATGAAGCTCGTGGTCATCGATCCCCGCAGTTCCTACGAAGCATCTAAGGGGGAATGGGTTCCCATCCGGCCGGGGTCTGACCCGGCTTTTTTGCTGGCTATGGCCCATGTCATGCTGTATGAGGGCTTACAGTACGATGAGCATTTTCTTAAGAACCGTACCAACGCTCCTTACCTGATCGGGCCCGACGGTAACTATTACCGTGACTCCGCCACGAAAAAACCGGTGATGTGGGATGCCGTTGAAAACTGCGCCAAAACATTTGATTCTCAGTTTAAGGCTATTACTCTGAGTGGCGCATATAATGTCAATGGCGTAGCTTGCCGCGCGGCCTTTGACCTTGTCAGGGAGGGATTTACCGATTATACGCCCGAATGGGCGGAAAGTATCTGCACTATCCCGGCGGAAACCATCCGGCGTATTGCCAGGGAATTTGTCGACCATGCGAAAATCGGCAGCACTATCCAGATAGAAGGCTTCAGCTTTCCCCTGCGTCCCGCCTCGCTGAATACTCATCGCGGTGTCAATAGCCATCGTGGAGGCACTTATGCCGACCTTACCGGTAAGATTATCAATATGCTTGTCGGCAATATCGAGGTGCCGGGTGGCTGCGTTGGTAACGGCTGGCGTGGGGCGCCCGCTATGCAACCGGACGAGAACGGCGTTGTCAAGCCGCAGTTGATGGCAACCGGGTACCCCTTTAAATTCCCGCCGGACAGCATTGATTGCCATGAGTTTTATCC
>CAZTHJ010000149.1:0-3898 GCA_964613565.1 uncultured Dehalococcoidales bacterium
AGATAGCAAAGAGGGGCTACTACGGCGCTGCCATCGCTAAAAAATACGGCGGGCCGGCGCCGGGAGTAACCGGGGCGGGGATCCGTATCGAGGCTTTGTGCCGGCTTTCCTCCGGCATCGGAATCTATGTTGCCGAGATGCTAGGTGGGGTACACCAGATCAAGTCCTTCGGCAGCGAGGCGCAAAAGACGGAATGGCTGTCCAGGATCGCCCGCGGCGAGCTGGGAGCCATAGCTGTTACCGAGCCTTTCGCAGGTACGGACACAGCCGAGATCGGCACTATGGCAAACCGGGATGGCGACAGATATATACTCACAGGTAAAAAGAGATATGTCACAGCTACGGGAGTGGCCAGCCATTACCTGCTGTATGCGCGGACCAGCGATGACCCCCAGGCCGTAGCCAAATACAAACACCTGTCCTGCTTTGTGGTGCAAAAGGGCATGACGGGCTTTACAGTTGAGCGCATCAATGAATTGATCGGCCTGGATAATGTGCCCAACGGCTACTTGAACCTGGACGAGGTGCCAGTGCCTCTGGCAAACAGGATCGGGGAGGAAGGCGAGGGCTGGCGCATCATGATGTCGGGTTTCAACTTCGAGCGTATTATCTGTTCTGCCGTGGGCATTGCCGGCATGTATGAGGCATTGAGAACCACCGTGCCCTATGCACAGCGGCGCATTCAGTTTGGCATGCCTACTATTGAGATGACCAATAACCAGTTCAAGGTTGCCGACATTATGGCCAGGCTTGAGCTGGGGCGCCTGGCCACCTATTATACGTCCTATCTTGTCGATAAGGGCGAGTCGGCGGCGGTGCAGGCTTCCATGAGCAAGCTCTTCTGCAGCGATATGTTAATGGAAACGGCACTGGATGCCAGCAGCATCATGGGAGGCGATGGCGCCAACCGCTCTTATCCCGTAGAGCGCTTGCTCAGGGATGCCAAAATTCACCAGATCGCCGGCGGCACACCCGAGGCCATGAAGCTGCTTATCTACCGCATGGGGTTAAGACAGATGAAAGATGAACTGCAGATGCCGCACAGGGTAATACATCCCGAGTTGGGCGTGCCCGTGCCAGCTTCAGCTCCCCTGCAGAAAGAGCCCAAGGCTGATGAAGATAAAATTCTGAAGCTGCTGGCGGAGGACTACCGTGTCAATCCGGGCCTGTATATGGCCAGGAATGATCTCAAGGCGTACTTTGATGTAGCTGATGAGGAACTGGACGGGGCCCTGCTGGCTTTGGAAAAGGATAAATTGGTCAAGCTGTACCGCAGGCTGGGGCGTATTGAGCTGGCCAAGGCTACCTATGAGGGGCTGCGCCGCATGCATCCGCCCGAATACTACCGCTGGCTGCCGAACTGGGTTAAAGAGGAAAACGTATTTTAGTCCGAAGCGGCTTAAACCTGTCCACTGTCGTCATCACGAGCGCAGCGTGGTGATCCCACCTCGTCCCTGTGGGCTGGCCACGTCGCTGCGCCCGCCATGACGAAAAAGAATAAAGGCTCCTACCATGACGGAGGGGGAAAGGCTTCCCGTAAAAGAAGGATATTTAGATAGAAACGTTACCGGCAGGCTATGCCCCGGGCCGTTTCACCCGCCGCTTACATAGTTCCTGTCTGCGCCTAGTCTATTTACTTCTCGCATTCGTTTATAAATAGTAGATTCCCCCAATCAGCCAATTTGCTGAATATATGCGATAATATGGAGGAAGGAGAATATGAAAAATAGTATCGTTATCCTGTTTTTAACTGTGACGCTTATTTTCCCCGCCTGCATCAATATCAACCTTCCGCCGGGGAGCACTCCTCCTGCCACCCCTGGCTCGAACCAGCCGCCCCTGGCATATATCGACAGCATCAGCCCTCCCGTTGTTGAGGCCGGCAATCCTGTGGCTTTCAGCGGGCATGGCAGCGATGTGGATGGTACGATTGCGGGCTATGAGTGGCGCTCCAGCCTGGAGGGCATTATAAGCACGGTACCTGTTTTCAATACCAGTGCTCTTTCGCTGGGACAGCATACCATTATTTTCAGGGTTCTTGATAATGAGGGCCAGTGGTCGCCGGAAGCCAGCGCCACGCTCAATATCGGTGTCAGCGTGGCCAAACCGCTGATTGAGTATTTTAGCTTGTCGCAGAGCAGTATTGTACGCAATGGTTCCACCGAACTCAGCTGGCGGGTCAATAATGCTAGCTCAGTCCTCATAGATAACGGCATCGGCCAGGTGGAACCCACGGGTTCCAGAGTAGTTTTGCCACTGAGTAGCACTGTTTATAAGCTCACAGCCAGCAATGCCGGCGGCAGCGTTAGCGCTGAGGTATCGGTACAGGTCGTGGCATCAGCCACCATCGGTAATCCCATTGTCAGCTTTAGCGCACAGCACCTGGGTGGCAATTCCTGGCAGATAAACTGGAACGTGCAGTATGCCACCAGGATTACCATCGAGCCTGAAATAGGAGAGGTGGGGCCCGTCGGCAGTGCCATCATTACAGTGCCTTCGGGGCAGACCAAGACTTACCGCTGTTACGCTGAGAATGATTGGGGCTGGGCTTATCATGACGTACAGATGACCATGCCCTAAAGGCATGGCGTCCAGGGTATGGTTTTGCCGGTGCATGCCTTCCATACTACAATTAGCTAATCAGCGCTATAAGAAGGGAAATATTATGAAAAAGACAGAGATCAAAAAAGCCGTCAGAGAGAATTATGCCAGGATTGCGGGCGAGACGGGCTCCTGCTGTGGCTCGGGGAGTTCCTGTTGCGCTGCGGTATCCCAGTCAGAGGAGATTAGCAGGAAGATTGGATACAGTGCAGAGGAGATTGGCTCTGTACCACAGGGGGCCAATCTGGGATTGGGCTGCGGCAATCCTGTGGCGCTGGCGGCAATAAAGCAGGGGGATATTGTGCTGGACCTCGGTTCGGGCGCGGGATTTGACTGCTTCCTGGCCGCCCGCGGGGTAGGTCCGAGTGGCAGGGTTATCGGTGTTGATATGACGCCGCAGATGCTGGATAAAGCCAGACAGAATGCGATACAGGGCGGCTACAGTAACGTGGAGTTCCGCCTCGGCGAGATCGAGAACCTGCCCGTTGCCGATAACCATGTAGATATGGTCATCTCCAACTGCGTCATCAACCTTTCCCCGGACAAGGAGAGGGTTTTCTCTGAAGCTTTCAGGGTGATTAAACCAGGCGGCAGGCTTATCATCTCGGATATAGTCCTATTGAAAGACTTGCCCGCAGCCCTGCTGAACTCTGTAGCGGCCTATGTGGGCTGCGTCTCCGGCGCCGCCCTACGGCAGGATTATCTGGCCATGGTGGGGAGCGCTGGATTCCGCGATGTGGAAATACTGGCGGAGGATTCCTTTGACCTCGACTGTATGCTGAATGCCCCCCAGGCACAGGCTATAATAACAGAGGCAGATATTACTCCCGACAGAGTGAAGAGCATGGCATCTGTGGTGCGCAGCATCAAGCTGCAAGCTTTCAAGCCGTCCTTATAACATTTAGCAGCAGACTGTCCATTTTTGCAGCACGTGGCTAAACCAAAAGGCCATTATCTTCGTTCTTATGACTGAAGAAACAGCAGGTTATTTTTGCCTGCCATCTTCTAAATCCAGCTTAAGGAGCATTATGCATTTACAACTCTCCCTTGCAGATGCACGTTCTTTTTCAAAAAAAATCCTTGGCAAAAATTTTTTTATAACAGAGCTCTTGATAAACAGGGTGAAAATCTCCAGCCTGACCAGTTCGCGCTCCAGGCTTTCAGGACTGCTGTGCTACTCGCTGGGCTGGGTAACGGGCCTGATCATGCTGGGCAGGAGAAAGATAGATGGTTTTGTCTGTTTTCATGCATGGCAATCCATCATAGCATGGGGTATTTTGTCCCTGATCCTGATCGT
>CAZTHJ010000150.1:0-3839 GCA_964613565.1 uncultured Dehalococcoidales bacterium
GGCGTCCATGCACAGCAGCGCCGGTGCGCTGTCGGCGGAAGGTGCGGCATTGCAGATGTTCCCGCCCAGTGTGGCGCGGTTGCGCAATTGCACTGAACCAATTGATGCACAGGCCTGATATAAAATGTAGAAAAATTGCTGCAGCGGGGGGAAATCGATAATCCTGCTCAGCGGCACTGCCGCCCCGATACACAGCACTTTGTCATTCCACTCCAGCCGGTTTAGTTCCGGGACATTCTTGATATCCACAACAACAGCGGGCCTGACACGTTCATTTTTCATCTGCACAACCAGGTCTGTGCCGCCCGCCAGTATTTTCGTTTCCCCCTTTGTCCTGTCCAGAAGCTGCAAAGCTTCCTTTAAAGAACGGGGGGCATAATATTCGAAATCTATCATCTGTATTTTCTCGGCTGGTTTAATGGGCTTCCGCTATTTTATATATGAGGATAATCTAAGTCAAGATACCTGGTTATTATTTTTATTACTACTATAAACATAAAGAGACATCAAGATACCGCAAAGGATTTTTAGCAAGATTCAATTTACCCTTGAAATTAGGCCAGGTTCCACATTGAGGAAAAACCAACAGCTCGCCATGGTGACAGGGACGCTGATTACCAACGCCCCTGTCTCACCACAGCAAGCTGATACTAGATCAAACTTGGTTTAATTAATTTATTTGGTAGTTGCGGCCAGCTTTAAGACCTCATCATAGACTGCCTGCGCGGGCAAGCCTTTGGCCTTGGCTTCATCTATCCACTTGGAATGAATGGGGCCCATAATGGCGTCACGCCAGACGGCAATCTGGTCGGGTGTGAGATCAGCGAAGTAGTCGCCCCTATCCCGGGCAATACCCTCAACCATGGCGTTAAAACCGATTTCCTGTTCCATGAAGGAGTCATAATAGAACTGCCCCGCATCATCAACGACTTTCTTAACATCAGCCGGAAGGCTGTTATATCTGTCGTTATTCCAGATTACACCCACGGGCGCCATGCTGATACCGCCCTGACCGAAAATGGTATGGGCCTTAAGCAGGTCCAGTGCGCCGAAAACAAAGCACACCGGCATATGGTTCACCACACCGTCCACCACACCCCTTTCCACTGAAGTGAACATGTCAGCTATATCCAGGTCAACCGGCACACCGCCCAGAGCTGCATACATTTCCGTATAGACAGCCTCGGCGCAGAATGACTTCACACCTTTAACATCAGCCGGCTTGATTACCTGCTTCTTGGTCCAATGCATGTTGACCGGCGGCATCATGGCAAAGGTCCTGTAGGTTACGCCTTTCCACTCACCAGCAATTTCGGGGAATTTCTGGAAAAGTGCCTTATAGATGGCTGTAGTCCCATCACGGCTGGGCCAACCCATAAACGGCAGCGTGATTATATCGTTCAGGTAGAAACCGTCAGCTTTGTTCAGAATGTAAGTTGCGGCATCAACCACACCTGTCTGCACACCGCGCATGGCTTCATCGGCCTGAAGCAGGGCTCCGCCGATGACCGTATTAACCTTGACCTTGCCGCCGGATTTCTCTTCTATGTATTTGCCATAGGCAATGATTGCATTGGATACAGGCATATCTGGCGGGTTGTGGTCGTTAAAGGTAAGCTCAATTACCTTCGGGGCTGCAGTAGTTGTAGGTGGTGCACTGGTGGTAGCTGTCGGGGTCGGTGTGGTACAGGCTGCCAGCAGCGTCGTGGTTACCAGTACCAGGGCTACCAGACTAAAGATCAGTTTTCTTTTCACTTTTACCTCCTCTTATTTATATAAATAAACTGATGCAGTATCTTATACTTAGTTCTCTCCTGTATCACCTCCTTTACCTCTTTAGCACATGTTATAAAGATTAACTATATTATTACCTCACATTGAGTTAGGCAGCCAGAGCGCTATCTGCGGGAAAGCCATGAGCAAAATAATACAGATTAAAATGGCAATCATATAGGGTATTATCCCCCTGAATATAGTAAACAACGGCACGTCAATAGCACCGCTGAGGATGAAAACGTCCAGGCCCACAGGAGGTGTCACCAGCCCCATCTGTACTAACATGACTATAATAACGCCAAACCAGATGGGATCAAATCCCATGGCTAAGACGATTGGATATACGATGGGTATGGTAATGATAACTGCAGACATTACATCCAGCAGCATGCCCAGTATCACATACAAGACAATGAACATGGCAAAAACTGCCCAGTGCGGAATCGCCATGCCGCCAATCGTTGCACCCAACCACGTAGGCAACGTGCTGACAGCCAAAAACTTGCCCAGTATATATGCACCTACAATCAGCAGCAAGATCATGGCTGTCATCCTGACTGATTCCAGCAAAGAGTCAACGACTATTTTAAATGTAAGCCGCCGCATAGTAGCCGTGATTACCAATGCTCCAAAGGCACCGATAGCCCCGGCTTCAGTCGGCGTAAAAATCCCGCCATATATGCCTCCCAGAATGACTAGAAAGAGGAGTATTGTAGGCCAAGTATTTTTTACAGATCCCAGCTTTACCCTCATGCTTGTCCTGGGGCCCGCGGGACCGGCCTTTTTATTGATTCCAGTTACAATAAAAATGGTAATTACAAATAGAAGAGAAAGCAAAATTCCCGGCACCAGACCGGCCATGAACAGCTTACCTATAGATTTTTGAGTTAAAATGCCGTATATAATCATGGGGATACTGGGGGGGATAAGTATGGCCAGCGTGCCCGCACATGCCACCGAACCGGCGGCAAATGTATCACTGTAACCATATTTCTTCATTTCCGGGATGGCAACCTTGCCCATGGTGACCAGCGCTGGTGCGCTTATGCCGGTAATGGCACCGAACATGGCACAGGCTAGAACCGTAGCCATGGCCAGGCCACCACGCAATTGGCCCACCCACTTATATGCTGTATCATACAGGTCCTTGCCGATACCCGTATTAAACAGGATTACCCCCATGAAGATGAAGAGCGGAATGGTTGTCAGGGGGTAATAATTAACTGTGGAGAAAGGAATTTGCGTGAGGACTCCTATGGCTGGAATAAAACCGCGCAGCAAGGCATAACCCACAAAGCCAATTATGGCCATGGCAGCGGCAATCCACATGCCCAAGAGTATGAGGACAATCATGATGGCTAAACCGATAGCGCCGATAATTTCAGGACTCATCTTTTACTCCCTTCCTGAAATTTTCAATGATTATAACCAATATGCATACACTGAAAATCACCAGTCCTGCCCAGAAAAACCACTGGAAGGGGGTCATGGATATCCTCAATATGGAGGAGAACTGCTCCGATTCCATAACCTCACCCAAAGTGTACCAGGTCATCAGTCCATAAATCATCAGGACCAATATCAACATGATATTGATGAGGATAAAACCGGCCTTCTTCGGCAGGCGGTCCGTGATCAGATCCACTTTGACATGCGCCCGTTCCAGCGCGCACCAGCCCAGACCCAGGCCAACAACTATCACCAGCATCAGCGCAGACATCTCTGTAACCCCACCTATGGGATTATTCAAAACATAACGGGCAAAAACATCCGCTACAGTAATCAGCATCATGACAAACAATACAAGCGCACCAACATATCCCATATACCTTGTGATTCTATAAATAACTTTCATGCTATCACCCGACTTTCTAACTCTGCGCTGCAGTGAAAATATACAGCTCTGTCATATATTATATTGGCATACAATTGTCACTTCAGTGATACGTATCTATTATATTTGCTAATGATATATGCTTTCCTCCAGATATTGCAACATCTGTTCAGGCAATACCCTTACCCTATCAGACCAAGCCATCAAATTGCATATAATAGACAACTTC
>CAZTHJ010000151.1:0-3758 GCA_964613565.1 uncultured Dehalococcoidales bacterium
AAGGGTATGCACTGCCATTAGAGATTGGAAGTGTCGTTTTCAGACAGCCTCCGCCGTTAACGCCTTGTGGCTAAAGCCCGGACGCCATTGTGCTTTTACCGCGGCATATTATATAATTAAGCCAGCTTAATTATTCCCTTAAGCATAGGGGGTTAATATGGAAAGTACCAGGGTTGAAGAATATATAGAGGCTATTTATAAGCAGCAGAATGTTAAATCGCCGGTTTCCACCTCTTCATTGGCCGAGGACCTCAAGGTGTCAGCGCCGGCAGTTACCGATATGCTGAGGCAATTGAAGGAGCAGGGTCTGATAGAATACAAACCCGGCAAGGGCAGCACGCTGACCGCAGTGGGCCAGAACAAGGCGCTGAGGGTGATCCGCCGGCACCGCCTCTGGGAAAGATTCCTCACCGATATACTGGGCATGAAGTGGGACAGCGTACACGATGAGGCCTGCAAGCTGGAACATATCAGCTCGCCGCAGATAGAGGAAGGCCTCTCCAGCCTGCTGGGGCATGCCGATTCCTGCCCGCACGGGCATTCCATACCGGATAAAGACGGCAACATCGAGCAGCAGAATTCAATTCCGCTGCAGGCAATAAAAACAAAGCAGAGGGCCTGCATCCTGGCAGTGGCCAGGGAGAATGCAGCACTGCTGAGAAAGGTGGAGAAGCTGGGCCTGCAGATTAAAGATGTCGTTACCGTCCTGAAAAAAAACTCAGACGGCTCCATGGAGTTAGAGCATGGTCGTGGCAGTATCCAGATAAGCGCTGAACTGGCAGAGGTCATCCTGGTCCGCGCGGTAGGCCAGAGCGAAACATTCCTGGAAGAAGAAAAACTGCCCCTGAGCAAACTGCAGCCGGGCCAATCCGCCATACTGAGCGCATATAAGGGAGGAAGGAGCATGCTGGGACGCTGCCTCTCGTTGGGCTTTACTCCCGGCAGCGAGGTGAAAATGCTGGAGAATCACCGGGGCGGCCCGGTACTGGTCAGGATACACGATACTTCGGTAGCACTGGGACGGGGACTGGCTGACAAGATAACAGTCCTGCGCAGGCAGGAGTCATGCTAGAAAAAACTGCAGGGAAAAAAATTACAGTAGCCCTGGCCGGACCGCCCAATGTGGGCAAGAGCACAATCTTCAATCTGCTCACAGGGCTTTCTCAACATGTGGGCAACTGGCCAGGGAAAACGGTGGAGCAGAAAACGGGCTCCCTGCGCTGGGGCGGGATGAATATGAACATCATAGACCTGCCCGGCACCTACAGCCTGACCGCCAACTCGGCAGAGGAGCAGATCGCCAGGGACTTCCTGGTGCAGGACAAGCCGGACGTGGTGGTGGCGGTTTTGAATACGGCCAGCCTGGAGCGCAACCTTTACCTGGTGGCTGAACTTATCGAGCTGGCGCCGCGGCTGATCGTAGCTCTGAACATGATGGACGTGGCAAAGCAGCAGGGCATGCAGGTGGATACCGCTGCGCTTTCAAGAGCTTTGAATGTGCCGGTGGTCCCCATCGTGGCTTCGAAAAACCAGGGGCTGGACGACCTGCTGCGCGCTCTCACGGATGAGGTGGCGCATCCGCCTTACTGGCGCAACCTCAAGCACATCGAATACAGCAGCGATATTGAAAGGGTGATCGACCGCGTGGCCTCCCTGCTGGGGAATACGGATACGGGCCCTTATCCCAGGCACTGGGCAGCCATGAAGCTGCTGGAAGGCGACCGTCAGATCGCACATCTGATCAGGGGGCACATGCAGACGGAGGAGGCTGCCAGGCTGGAAAGCTGCCTGCTGGAAAACGAGTCGGCTGCCGTGACCATCGCCAGCCTGCGCTATGAATGGGTCTCCAGGATGATCGGTTCCGCGCTGAAAAAGAGGCATCTGGGGCAGGTTTCGCTGAGCGAGAAGATCGACCGCGCTGCCATCCATCCCCTGTTCGGCATGCTGATCCTGGTGGGGGTGCTGGGCATCATATTTGCTTTTGTGTACAGCCTGGGCGTGCCGATACAGAATTTCCTGGAGGAGAACCTGGTGCAGCGAGGCCAGGATTTTATCTCCGGGCTGGTCTTTTTGCCCCCCTGGGCAGCTGGCTTTATCAACGGCGGCCTGCTGAGCGGGGTGGGCACCGTGCTGACCTTTTTGCCGATACTGTTTTTCTTCTTTATAGCCTGGGCATTCATGGAAGACGTGGGCTATACGGCCAGGGCGGCCTTTGTCACGGACAGGTTCATGCACCTGCTGGGGCTGCACGGCAAGTCCTGCCTGCCGCTGGTGCTGGGCTTCGGCTGCAATGTGCCGGCCGTGCTGGGTACGCGCATTATCGACTCCAAACGGGCCAGGCTGCTGACCATCCTGCTGGCACCGCTGGTGCCTTGCACGGGCAGGATGGCCGTGATTGCCGTCATCGCAGCGGCCTTTTTCGGAAGCCAGGCCATCTTCATCTCCATCGGCATTATCCTTTTCAGCCTGCTGATGCTGATACTGGTCGGCCTGATATTGAACCGCTTCATCATACGCGGCGAGAGCGGGGCGCTGCTCATGGAACTGCCGCTTTACCATATACCCAATCCAAAGCTGATCCTGATGGTGACCTGGCACAGCCTGCTGGCCTTTATCAAACGCGCTGGCACTCTGATATTGATAGTGTCGGTGGCCGTCTGGCTACTTTCCGTGATACCTGACGGCAATATCGGCAACAGCCTGCTGGCGCAGATCGGCAGATGGCTGGAGCCCGCGGGGAGGCTGCTGGGGCTGGGCTGGGAGATGATGGTGGCGCTGCTTTCCAGCTTCATCGCCAAGGAAAATACCATGGCAACGCTGGGAGTGCTGCTGGGCGGGCAGGGGCTGGGATTCACACAGCAGCTGAGAACCATGCTGTCGCCGGCCTCTGCGCTGTCCTTCCTGGTGATGCAGGTGCTGTTTATCCCCTGTGTGGCCACTGTGGCAGCCATGCGGCAGGAAACGGGCGGCTGGCGCTGGCCGCTCTTTATCATTCTGCTGCAGATGGTGATCTCCTATGGCATGGCCATGCTGGTCTACAGGCTGGCCCTTCTGTTTATTTAGAAACAGCGGCCGGTATGCTATTATTTGATTTATCACCTTCCACATTCAGTTAATCAAGGAGGCAAATATGGATTTCGATGCATTATTGGAACTTCTCAAGAGCAGGCGCAGCATACGCAGGTTCAAATCTGACCCCGTACCGGATGATTACGTTGACAAGATTATAGAGGCAGCCCGCTGGGCGCCCTCCGGCTTTAACCTGCAGCCCTGGGAGTTTGTGGTGGTGCGGGACTCCAAGCTCAAGGAGAGCATCGCTCAGTTCTGCCGGGCGGGCATGGAGAACGTGTTCAAAATGGAGGCTGCCCGCGAGGCCTGGCAGGGGCCGCCCAAGCCGCCACCCCATGTGGGGCCGGGCATGGCGGGGGGCGACTGGAGCACGGCACCCGTGTTTATTCTGCTGTTCGGCGATAAACGCACGAATGTGGGGCTTCCCATGTACCGGCGGTATGACCCCATGGCCACGCAGGAGGCGTTCATGGGCGGGCTTGCCAGCGCATTCCTTTACATGCACCTGGCTGCAGCTTCGCTGGGGCTTGCCAGCCAGTGGGTGTCCGGCGTGATCTCTCCCTTTGCCCACTGCATGGTTAAAAATTTGCTCCATATCCCCGAGCCCATGGAGGTCTATGACATGATGGCGCTGGGGTACGGGGCGGCTACGCCGCCGCCCAGGCTGGTGAGGGAAAAGGATCAAATGG
>CAZTHJ010000152.1:0-3723 GCA_964613565.1 uncultured Dehalococcoidales bacterium
CTTAGTTTTCTTGTTTAGTCAACTGGTCCTTTGCATAAAGGGGAAAATATTTTTCATCCCCCTGTATCCCATATCAGGAAGATGCCTGCCGCAGTATACTTTGGAGCATCGCATCTCGTATGGTACAATATACGGGTGTTTAAAGCGGGTATCCTGATTATAAGCGACAAGAGGTCAAAAGGCGAACGCCTGGACGAGAGTGGTCCCGTAGCCCAGGAGATGCTGTCCGTTAAACCTTTCGAAGTGGCTAAGTACGAGATTGTGCCCGACGAAAAAAAAATTATCTCGGCCCGCATCAAGGAGTGGGTGGACAAGCTCAAACTGGACCTGATCGTGACCAGCGGCGGTACCGGCACAGCTCCGCGGGATGTGACCCCGGAGGCTACCAGAGAGGTGATTGAAAGGGAAATACCAGGCATGGGTGAGGCCATGCGTGCCGTATCTCTCAAGGTAACCTCTTTTGCCATGCTGAGCCGCGCCATTGCCGGCAGCCGCGGAAAATCTCTCATCATCAATCTGCCGGGCAGCCCCAAAAGCGTCAGGGAATGCCTTGAGGTGGTGCTGCCGGTGGTTCCCCATACGCTGGAGCTGCTGGCGGGCAAGACCTTCGAAGGCCCGCATGAGAGAACTGTTTACTGATGCAGATCGATATTCTGACATTGTTCCCCGAGATGTTCGCCGGGGTTCTGGATTGCAGCATCATCGGGCGGGCAAGGGAACGCAACCTGGTAGATATCAGGCTGCATAATATACGTACATTTACAGATGATGCACACCATACGGTGGACGACTATCCCTATGGCGGAGGGGCCGGTATGGTGATGAAGCCGGAGCCGGTTTTCAGGGCCGTAGAGTCAGTGTTGCAGGGGAAGGCTGCCCCTGTGATACTATTATCGCCGCGCGGTAGGTTATTAAGCCATAGGCTGGCCGGGGAATTGGCCAGTATACAGCAGTTGGTCTTGATCTGCGGCCACTATGAAGGTGTAGATGAAAGGGTAGCCGAGCATCTGGCAACCGACCAGATCAGTATCGGCGATTATGTGCTGAGCGGAGGGGAGATCGCAGCCATGGTCATGGTTGATTGCGTGGTGCGCCTGCTGCCCGGTGCTGTGGGATCGGAGGAGTCCATTGTGGAGGATTCGCACAGTAATGGTTTGCTGGAATACCCGCAGTATACACGGCCCGCAGAATACAACGATTGGCCGGTGCCGGCAATGCTGCTCTCGGGAAACCATGCACAGATTGCGCGCTGGCGCAGGCAAAAGAGCCTGCACAGGACGGCCATGTATCGTCCCGACCTGTTAAAGAGGGCAAATCTTTCCAGAGATGATAAAATATACCTCAGCGAAATGGGGTATGATATATAATGAGACAGCTGAAAAAGAGGTGCAGGAATCTGAGTTTTTTCAGCACTCTCATAAGCTAATATAATAGGAAGGATAGTGATTATTATGAATATTGAACAGATTTACGGGGCAAAGCCGAACGAGAGCATACCACGGCTCAGTCCCGGAGATAATGTCAAGGTCAGCTACAAGATAAAAGAGGCCAATCGCGAACGCATACAGATCCTCTCTGGGTTGGTGATCAAAATCAGGAAGGGGAATGGCGGCGGCAATTTTACCATCAGGCGCGTGGCCTCCGGCGTGGGCGTGGAGCATACCTTTCCCTTTGCCTCCCCCCTTGTGGATAAGGTAGAGGTTACGCGGCACGGCAAGGTACGCAGGGCTAAACTGTACTATATCAGGCGTCTCAGTGCTAAGGAAGCCAGGCTCAAGGAACGCAGGGAGCGTATGCTGGAAGAAGCCGGCGTTGCCGAGACTGCCGAAACTGCAGAGACGGCGGAAGCCGAAGTTCCCCAAGCCGCGGCAGAATGAAATATGCGGAAGTAGCAGTTAATTCGCCTGCAGCTCAAAGGCGCAGTTTCTGTTATTCCGTACCACCTCAACTCAACATCGAAGTTGGCCAGGCCGTCTGGGTACCTTTCGGTCCCAGACGCCTGCAGGGCATCATCATAAGCCTCAGCGATACCCCATCATTTGAAGAAACACGTGAAATTGAAGGCGTTATTACTACTTCACCGCTGATATCCTCAGCACATGTAGAGCTGGCGCGGTGGATGAGCGACTATTACCTGGCGCCGCTTTTTGATTGCATTGCCCCCATGCTGCCGCCCGGTTTTGAAAGGCATGTGGAGAGCTTTGTCGAGGCTGTCTCTACCGGACAAATAGCCGCTGATATGGACGCGGAGGAAAAGCGGCTGTTGGGCTGGCTGGAGCTCCATAAAAGGACAAATATCAGGGAGATAGAAAAGGAATGGGGCAAAAAAAATACCGCTCGCATGCTGAAGGATCTGCTGCAGCGGGGGCTGGTTAAAAAGAGGGAAGAGCTCTCGCCAGCGCGCCTTAAGCCCAAAACGGAGCAAATGCTTGTGCTGCGCCCCGATGCCCTTCGGGGAATGACCGATCAGGGGAGGTCAACCACCAGGAAGCAAGCCCAAATTGTAGAGTTCCTCAGGACTGCTGGCCGGCCTATGGCGGCAGCAGATGTCCGCAAAGAGGTTAAGAATACATCAGTGGCTATCAGGGCACTGGTGCAAAATGGCGTTATTGCCATCGTCGAAAGGGAGATCAGACGCAACCCGCTGGCACGCTACAGCATTGAGCCGGCACAGGCTCATGCGTTGACCCCCGGGCAGGAAGTTGCCTGGCGGGAAATACATGCTGCACTGCTGTTGTCGGAAGGCTGCCCCCTACCATTCCTGCTGCAGGGGGTCACCGGAAGCGGCAAGACTGAAATTTATCTTGATGCTTTAAGCGCAGTAGTGGCGCAGGGCCAAACTGGTATCTGCCTGGTGCCGGAAATTGCCCTCACTCCGCAGACAATTCAGAGGTTTGCCGCCCGCTTCGGAGAGCGAATTGCCATTTTTCACAGCGATTTATTACCCGGAGAGCAGTATGATGAGTGGCACAGGATTGCCAGGGGTGAATGCGATGTGGTCATCGGCCCGCGCAGCGCCCTGTTCGTGCCTCAGCCGCATCTCGGGCTGATCATCATCGACGAGGAACATGAGTGGACTTACAAACAGTCAGAGAAAGCCCCGCGCTACCATGCGCGCAAAGTGGCAATCAAGCTGGCGGAGCTTTGCCGTGCAACGGTAATTATGGGATCGGCGACGCCGGATGTGGAGAGCTATTACCTGGCACAGCGACAAAGCTACCGCCTGATAGCGTTAAAGGAACGCATCACCGTGCGCGGCATAACACCTTTGCCGCAGATCGAACTCGTCGATATGCGGGATGAGCTCAAGTCGGGCAACCGAGGCATATTCAGCCGTATTTTGCGGCAAAACCTGATTGAAGTGCTGGGCAGGAGACAGCAGGCGATCCTGTTTTTGAATCGTCGTGGAAGCGCCAGTTTTGCACGCTGCCTGAGCTGCGGCTATACGGTCAAATGCCCCCGCTGCCTGGTGCCTCTGCATTATCATACCGCAGAAAATAAACTCATCTGCCATCATTGCAGTTACAAATCCATCCTGCCCGCAGCCTGTCCTGACTGCGGCAAGACGCGAATCTCATTGTACGGCGCGGGAACGCAGAAAGTGGAAGAGGAAGTCAGGCGGCTGCTGCCGGCGGCCAGGATTGCCCGCTGGGACAGGGATATTACAGTCAGGCGCGGAGTTCACCATGAAGCTCAAGACCCAGCCCGTTCAGCCGTTCAACG
>CAZTHJ010000153.1:0-3671 GCA_964613565.1 uncultured Dehalococcoidales bacterium
GCAGGGCGCCTGCGACATGGGCGGGCTGCCCAACGTTTATACAGCATACCAGCGGGTGGATAATACCGAAGTGAAGGCCAAATTCGAGTCCGCATGGGGAGTCACTCTTGATAACAAACCCGGCCTCACCCTTACCGAGATCATCCACGCGGCCGGCGATAAAGGGATAAATTGCATTTACCTCATGGGTGAAAACCCCGTCATCAGCGACCCTGACGCCAGACACGTCGAAGAGTCTTTGAAAAAGCTCGATTTCCTTGTCGTGCAGGACATCTTCCTTACCGAGACGGCCCGCCTGGCGCACGTGGTACTGCCGGCCACATCCTTCGCTGAGAAGGAAGGCACCTTCACCAATACCGAAAGGCGCATTCAACGGGTGAGAAAGGCCATCGAGCCCGTCGGAGACAGCCGGCTGGACTGGCAGATCATCTGCCAGATAGCGCAGAAGATGGGCGCGTCGGGTTTTGACTTTACGGATCCCTCAGCCATCATGGATGAAATCGCCAGAGTCACTCCCAGCTACAGCGGCATCAGTTTCGACCGGCTGGAAACCTGCGGGCTGCAGTGGCCCTGTCCCACCCCCGACCATCCCGGTACACCCATACTGCACATGACCAGGTTTGTCTGCGGACTGGGCAGGTTTAGCCCGCTCAAGTACAGGCCTCCGGACGAGCTGCCGGATGCCGAATACCCGCTAACGCTTATTACCGGCAGGAGCCTCTTCCATTTCCATACCGGCACCATGACGCGCAAGGTGGTCGGTCTGAATACCATAGAGCCCGAAGGGACGCTGGGCATCAATAAGGAAGAGGCAGCCGCCATGCACATAGACGAAGGAGACAGGGTAATGGTGAGCTCGCGGCGCGGTGAAATCACGGCCAAGGCCAGGATCACGGACAAGGTGCCGCTGAAGACAGTTTACATGGACTTTCACTATGCCGAGAGCGCTGCAAATATTTTAACCAACACTGCACTGGACCCCATCGCCAAGATTCCTGAAATAAAAATCTGTGCCGTGCGCGTTGAAGGAGTCGGTAAAAATGAATCAGTTAAAAATAATCATTGATGACACAGAGATCTCAGTTGAAGCTCACAAAACCATCTTCCATGCAGCCGCGGAGGCCGGTATTTATGTACCAAATCTCTGCCAGCATCCAGACCTGCCGTCTACCGGTGAATGCGGCCTCTGCATCGTGGCGGTAGATGGAAGTGCCGAACCCGTAGTATCCTGCAATACGAAGATCGCAGAGGGCATGCGGATAAATACCCGCTCTGCCGACCTGCGTGCAAAGCAGCGTGAGATACTCAAGGGAATACTCAAATACCATCCCACTGCCTGCCTTACCTGCTGGCGCAGAGAGCGCTGCCAGCCCTTTGACGTTTGCCTGCGCAATGTCGCCATCAATGAGCGCTGCGTAACCTGCCCCAAAAACGGCAGATGCGAGCTGCAAAGAGTAGCTGATTTTGTTGGCCTTGAGAATGAGTATGTTCCATATGAGTTCAGAAATTTGCCGGTTAACAGGGAAAACCCCCTCTTTGAGCTGGACTATAACCTGTGCATAGCCTGCGGCCGCTGTGTGCGGGCATGCAACGACCTCCGGGGCATCAAGGCTCTGGGTTTCATCGAGATCAACGGGCACCGCGTTGCAGGGCCGAAAAATGGCACACACAAGGACTCCGGCTGCAGATATTGCTATTCCTGCGTGGAAGTGTGCCCCACAGGCGCACTCATGGACATCAATCAGGGCAGGTACCATCCTTTCACAGACTTTGAGGCTTATGTTGTCCCCTGTAAAGAGGCCTGCCCGGCACATATTGATATTCCGCGTTATCTTTATTACATAGCACAGGGCAAATACAGCGAAGCTCTCGCGGTGATACGTGAAAAGGTGCCCTTCCCGGGTGCACTGGGCAGAGTATGCATACACCCCTGTGAACAGGCCTGTCGCAGGGGAGATTTAAATACGCTGGAGCCAGTCTGTATTAAGTTTCTCAAAAGATATGCCACTGATCATGATAACGGACTGTGGAAAAAGCACTCGGTTAAAGAAGCGCCGACAGGCAAGAAAGTAGCCGTCATCGGAGCCGGCCCCGCCGGTTTGACCGCGGCATATTACCTGGCTAAAAAAGGGCATACCGTTTTTGAAGCGCTGCCGCAGGCAGGCGGCATGATGAGAGTCGGCATTCCTCGCTACAGGTTGCCGGCTGATATTCTGGACGCTGAAATAAATGAAATCAAAGCCGCCGGCGTGGAGATCAGGACAAACGTCAGAATCCAATCGCTCGACCATCTATTTGACGATGGTTATGCAGCCGTATTTATCGGCATCGGCGCGCACAAGGGCATGGCCTCGGGTATTAAGGGCGACAACCTGCCCGGCTTCATGGATGGCGTGGATTTCCTGCGCAAGGTGGGCCTGGGGGAAGAGGTCAAGCTCGGCGAAAGAGTCGGCGTTACAGGGGGAGGCAACTCGGCAGTGGACTGCGCCCGAACGGCGCTGCGGCTGGGAGCGAAGAAGGTCACCATGTTCTACCGCCGCACCCGCGTGGAGATGCCGGCCGCCCATGAAGAAGTGGAGGAGGCTTTGCATGAGGGCGTGGAGCTGGTATTCCTGGTCGCGCCCGATGAGATCCGCCAGAGGAGCAACGGCTCACTTGAATTTGAATGTATCAGGATGAAGCTTGGTGAGCCGGACGCCAGCGGCAGGGCCAGGCCCGAACCCATTCCCGGCAGCCAGTTCGTCACCGTGCTGGACAATGTCATCTCCGGTATCGGCCAAAGCACTGATATCCCCTCTGATTATGGAGTGGTTACAGGCAGGGGGAACGTAATCAAGGCCAACCAGACTACGCTGGAAACAAGCCGCAAAGGGGTCTTCGCAGGAGGAGATATTGTCACCGGGCCAGCTTCAGTAATCGGAGCCATTGCACAGGGCAGACAGGCAGCCATTGCAATGGACAAATACCTTGGTGGTAATGGTATAATAGCGGAAGCTCTCCTACCTGAGGAGGCAGCGCACCCCTACTTCGGCGAGGACACAGGTTTCACGGACAGGCTACAGCCCGAAATGCCCTGTATCCCGGATGACCAGAGGTCAGGCAGCTTTATTGAAGTGGAGCTGGGCTATGGGGGCAAAGCGGCTATGGAAGAGGCGAGGCGTTGCTTCCGTTGCAACATGCGCTTGAATATCAACGCGCCGGTATTGCCTCCCACCAAGGTAGTTGCAGTAAGAACGGAGGACTAATGTATAAGATTCTAGACAAGGGCGAACTCAATCCCAGCATAGATTATTACAGGATACAGGCCCCGCGGATAGCCCACAAGGCCAAGGCGGGGCAGTTTGTTGTCATCAGGGTTGATGAAGTTGGCGAAAGGATACCACTGACTCTGGCGGATTGGGACAGGAAAGAGGGAAGCTTAACCCTGGTGGTGCAAAAGGTTGGTACCTCCACATATAAGCTTGCCTCATATAAAGTGGGCGACAGTATTATGAACCTTGTCGGCCCCCTGGGGTTGCCTTCCGAAATAGAGAATTACGGTACGGTCATATGTATTGGCGGAGGAGTGGGCATCGCGCCGGTTCACCCCATCGCCAAAGAATTAAAAAAAGCCGGCAATAAAGTTATCAGCATTATCGGCGCCAGGAATAAAGACCTGCTTTTCTGGGAAG
>CAZTHJ010000154.1:0-3658 GCA_964613565.1 uncultured Dehalococcoidales bacterium
GGCATGCCATTATCTTTGTTGCAGACAGGCACTGTGCAACAGGTTGCTGACTATACGAAGAAGTTGATTGATGAGCTGGCTCCTGATGGGGGCTATATTATGGGAACAATTACCGAGCTGGATTTTGCAAGGCCGGAGCTGGTGAAGGTATGGGCGGATGTTACCAGAGAGTATGGTATCTACAGGTAAAAAAATATGTATAAGGAGAGAAACTGATGAGTAAAAAAGTAGAGACTGATGTAGCAATTGTTGGAGGTGGCCCGGCAGGCTTGGCGGCCGCCATATCCGCTTCAGAGAAGGGAGCCAAAGTGGCGGTGTTTGAAAAGGGCTCCACTACTGGCGGCACGGGCAATATGGGCATGGGCATTCTGGCTGTGGAGAGCAAACTGCAGAAGGCCAAGCAGATCAACCTTACCAGGGAAGACGCTTTCAAGGTATTTATGGATTATACACACTGGCGTGTAGATGCCCGCCTGGTAAAGGCGTATATCGACCAGTCGGCAGATACGATTGACTGGTTGATGAAGATGGGGGTTGAGTTTCTTGAACCGGCGGCCTATTTCCCCGGCGCAAACCATACCTGGCACCTGGTAAAGCCGAGCTGGGGTGGCAAGCCCGGTCCCATGGCCGCCTCCAGCATGTTCAAGGCCATGACAGAGAATGCCAAGGAGCTGGATGTTAAATTCTATTTGAATACCCCTGTCAAGAAGATAACAAAGGATGGCGGCAAGATAGATGGCCTCATGGCAGAGGATGCATCAGGTGAAAGCATCGAGGTAAAAGCCAAAGCTGTGATCATCGGTACGGGCGGGTTCGGAGATAATCCGGAAATGATTAAAAAATATACCAATTATGACTGGGGGAAAGATTTCTTCTCTATCAGGGTGCCGGGCATAGCCGGTGATGGCATCAGGATGGCATGGGAGGCAGGAGCAGGCTCCGAGGGGCTGAATATGGAGATGATTTATAGCATACCTTTCGGTCCGGAAGGTCCAGGCATGGTTCCGCCGGCTTTCCTGGCCTTTAATCAGCCTAACCTGACAGTGAATCTGCTGGGTGAGCGTTTTCTTAATGAAGAGATCATGGGCAATACCACCTTTACGGGAAACGCCATTGCCCGGCAAAAGGGACGCTGTGCCTTTGCCATCTTTGATTCCAAGACCAAAAAGATATTCGAAGAGGAAGGGCCTGATATCTTTAATACAGTTTTCCCGATGGAAAAAATAGAAAATATCGATGAAGGTATAACCCAGGCTATTGCAGGCGGAAACAAGTTTGTCTGGGCAGCCAATACGCTGGATGAATTAGCCGCTCAGGCAGGGATTGACGCCGCTGGATTGAAAAAAACTGTTGAAGAATACAATAGGTTCTGTGATACGGGACGTGATTTTCAGCTTGATAAAAGAGCCAGATATCTCAGACCTGTGCGGGAACCTAAGTTCTATGCTGCCAAATTCTATCCGGGCGCCTATGGAAGCCTGGGCGGGATCAAAATCAACTATAAAACAGAAGTAATAACCAAAGATTTCGACGTCATCCCGGGTCTGTATGCGGCGGGCACGGATGCCTGCAGCATCTACGGTGACAGCTACGTGTTTGTATTACCCGGCAATACCATGAGCTTTGCCATTAACAGCGGGCGAATGGCCGGTGCAAATGCAGCAAAATATAGCAAGTCAAAATAAAGACAGGATTCCGGGGACAATTAGAATTTAGAGGGTTTTTAACATGGTTGGCCAGGAGGGGATATAAATGGTCGAAGCATCAACAGAAATGCGCAAATATGGAGATGAACAGCTAGAGGTTATCTATCGAAGAGCGAAGCCACTAAATGACCCCTCCGTACGGTATCCCGGTTTTAAGCCCGGGCAAACCATTCTGAGTAAAGGCAGCGTAATGAATTCGGGAGCCTTGCCGCTGACAAGTGAAATTCTTTTTGAGCGCGATATTGAGGTCAAGCTGAGGGACGGGGTTACAATATACGTAGATATATTGCGTCCTCCCCAGACTGTTAATATACCTGCCATAGTTGCATGGAGTCCCTACGGCAAAGAGGCGGGCACGGTGATGCTGGATGACTTTCCCATGCGTGCCGGTGTACCCACGGATGCTGTTTCAGGACTGCAGAAATGGGAAGGGCCGGACCCCGCATACTGGTGTGCTCATGGTTATGCTGTGGTCAACCCTGACGGTCGTGGCGCTTATGGTTCGGAGGGAGATATGCCATTCTGGGGGACGCAGGAGGCGCAGGATGGATATGATCTTATAGAGTGGGTGGCAGCACAAAGCTGGTGTAACGGCAAAGTGGGTCTCTCGGGAAATTCCTGGCTGGCCTTGATGCAGTGGTTTATCGCGGCAGCGAACCCGCCGCACCTGGCGGCAATCACTCCCTGGGAGGGTCTGACAGACCTGTACCGGGAAGATATCGCACGCGGTGGTATTATCGACTACGCTTTTAATGAAATGATGATTGCCAGGCAGCCGGGCAAAAACCGTGTTGAAGATATACCCGCCATGATCAGGAAATACCCGCTGATGAACTCCTACTGGGAGGATAAACGTGCTAAACTGGAAAAAATCAAAGTACCTGCCTATTTAGTCGGCAGCTGGACGAATGGTCTACATTCTCCCGGCAGCATGAGCGGCTTTGCCGGCATTTCCTCCAGAGATAAATGGCTGCGCGTTCATAATATGGCTGAGTGGACCGATTACTATGCACAAGGAAATGTAGAGGACCTGCGACGGTTCTTTGATTATTATCTCAAGGGGGAACAAAACGGCTGGAAAAAAACACCCCGTGTAAGGCTGTCGATACTTGATCCTGACCATGAGGATAAGGTCAACCACCCTGAGAAGGAATTCCCCCTGGCCAGGACGAAATATCAGAAGCTTTTTCTCGATGCTTCCAATAACACACTCAGCACAGCAAAGCCAAAGCATGAGAACATGACAGGATATACCGCTGACGACGGTCAGGGGAAGTCAGTTTTTACATTCAAATTTGACAGGAATACGGAGCTGACGGGTTATTTCAAGCTGAAACTATGGGTACAAACCAATAATTCAAACGATATGGACCTGTTTGTTATGGTTCAGAAACTTGATGCAGAGGGAAAGGTTGTTCCCATACTGACAGCCAGCATACAGAATCCTGAACAGCGTAAGGCCATGCGGCAAATATATCAGCAGTCTCCTGAGAAAATGGGTATGCTGTTTTCTCCGGGGGTGGCTGGCAAGCTGCGCGTATCACGTCGCGAGATGGACCCCAAGCTGTCCAAGCCCTTTAAGCCATACCTTACACACCGCATGGAGCAGCTTCTAAAGGCGGGCGAAATAGTACCAGTTGAGATTGCCATCAACCCGCTGGGTATGGTATGGTACGCAGGTGAATACCTGAGCCTTACTGTAAGCGGCTTTCAGCGTACTACAATTCCGGTATCTCTACCTGCGGAAGCTTTCACTACGCTGCGCAATAAAGGCGAACATATAATTCATACAGGTGGTAAATACGATTCCCACCTGCTCACCCCGCTGATTCCGGGGTAGTTTACAGACGATGCATAAGAGTGTAGAATGTCATGTGCGAATAATAAAGGGATAATCAGTATTTGTTTCTGTAAAAAAATTAAGGAGGCTAAATATGGCAATCGACGGAACC
>CAZTHJ010000155.1:0-3647 GCA_964613565.1 uncultured Dehalococcoidales bacterium
GGAAACTGTGATAGCGGTGGAAGACGTGGCGGTGGGAGATCTGCTGCTGGTACACCCGGGGGAAAGGATAGCGGTGGACGGCATCATCCGCAGCGGCTATTCGAGCATCGATGAGTCCATGCTCACCGGCGAGAGCATACCCGTTGATAAAGCGGCGGGAGACGAGGTCATCGGTGCTTCCATCAATAAGACCGGCAGCTTTCAGTTTGAAGCTACCCGGGTGGGCAGGGACACCACACTGGCACACATTGTCAGGCTGGTTGAGGAAGCACAGGGCAGCAAGGCGCCCATTCAGCGCATGGCGGACATCATCGCCAGCTACTTTGTGCCGGTTGTTATCAGCATAGCCCTGGTTACCTTTATTATCTGGTATTTTATCGGGCCCGAGCCTTCGCTGACCTATGCCATATTGAATTTTGTGGCTGTGCTCATTATTGCCTGTCCCTGCGCCCTGGGCCTGGCTACGCCCACGGCCATCATGGTAGGAACGGGCAAAGGCGCTGAATACGGTGTGCTGATCAAGAGCGGGGAGGCACTGGAAAGGGCTCACAAGATTAAAACCATGGTGCTGGACAAAACAGGCACGCTCACCATCGGCGCCCCCCGCATCACCGATATTGTTGCCCTGCAGGGGAAAGCCGAAAACGATTTGCTGCAGCTGGCAGCAGCTGCGGAGCGTGGTTCTGAACATCCGCTGGCCATGGCGATCGTGGAAGAAGCGAGGAGCCGGGGCCTTGCCATCCCGGACAGCTCCGACTTTGAGGCAATCCCGGGCCGCGGAATCAAGGTAAAGGTCGGCAATGTGGACGTTTTACTGGGCAATATCGCGCTGATGCAAAACAAAAATATTCCCCTGCAGGAGATTGACAGCGCGGCGGAGAGGCTGGTAAATGAGGGCAAGACCCTGATGTATATGGCAGTTGACGGGCGCATGCTGGGATTAATTGCACTGGCCGACCGGCTTAAGCCCAATGCACGGGAATGCATGGCAGCCCTGCATAAAATGGGCATTGCCACAGTTATGATTACCGGCGATAATAAGCGCACTGCCGAGGCTATTGCCGGGCAGGCAGGCATTGAGCGCGTCATAGCGGAAGTCCTGCCTGAACATAAGGCTGAGGAGGTGAGGAAACTGCAGCAGGAAGGTGTTGTCGGCATGGTGGGAGACGGCATTAATGATGCGCCGGCCCTGGCCCAGGCAGATGTGGGCATTGCCATCGGCACGGGGACGGATGTGGCCATGGAAACCGGGTTAATAACTCTGATCAGGGGTGACCTGGAGGGGCTGGTGACAGCCGTCAGGTTGAGCCGCAGCACCATCAATACCATCAGGCAGAATCTTTTCTGGGCTTTTGCCTATAATGTCGTGCTGATTCCCATTGCAGCGGGAATCTTATTCTTGTTCTTTGGCAGTAGCGGAGCTCCTCATGATCTGCACTTTATACTGGGTGATTACGGGTTCCTCAATCCCATGCTGGCCGCGGCCGCCATGGCCGTCAGCTCGATTACGGTTGTGCTTAATTCATTACGCCTGAGGCGTTTTAAACCGGTTAAAATAGGAAGTTAAGAGGAGGTGAATCATGGCTATCGACCCCGTATGTAAAATGGAGGTAGACGAAAAGAGCGCGCCTGCCAGCTCGGAGTACAAGGGCAAAAAGTATTATTTTTGCGCCATGGGCTGCAAGAAGGCCTTTGAGAAAAACCCGGAGAAATATCTGGGGCCAGTGGCTAAATAGCTATTCCATGGCCTGCGGGTCAGCAAATAAATAAAGAGGAGGTCAGGGTGACCAAAACAGAAATCATGAGGATGCTCAACGATGATATTGAGAGTGAGCACGGGGCTATCATACAGTATCTGACCCATGCCTATGCCATGGGGGAGGGGGAACTGGCCTGCGAGATAGAGGCCATAGCCAGGGAGGAGATGCGCCATCTGGACTGGCTGGCAGAAAAAGTTGTTGAGCTGGGCGGCAAGATCAGCTTCAAACGGGGCAAAATGCGCATGTCAGGAAAATCGGTTGACCAGTGGATGAAGAATAATGTGCTGCTGGAGCAGGACGCCATTGACCCTTATACGGAGCAGATAAAAGCTGTCAAAGACCCCGGCCTGAAGCGCTTATTGAAGCGCATTTTATCAGATGAAAAGGCGCATCATGCGCAGTTTGTACATTTCGTGGATAAGGCCAGGCGCGAGGGTTTAAAGGATAACAGGGGCAAGCGCAAAGATGCCGAAGCCAGATTTCTCAACTGGGGCATCAGACATGAATATACCGTGATACTGCAGTACCTGCTGCATTCCTACCTGGCTAAAGATGAGGACACCCGCAAGGAGCTGCAGGACCAGTCCATCAACGAGATGCAGCACATGGGATGGCTGGCAGAGGAGCTGGCCAGCAGCGACGGCAATCCCATCATGGAGTCCTCCCCGCTGGATAAATCCAGGAGCATGCCTGCCATGCTGAGGGCGGACATAAAAATCGAGAAGGAAGTTGCTGCGGAATACGACCGCGGCGCCAGAAAGATAGTCAAGGATAAAAAGCTGAAAGAGCTTATCATCCGTATCCGGGATCATGAAATTTACCATACCGAGCTGTTTAACGAACTGCTGAAAAAGGCAAAATAACTATTTCTGAGGAGGTTAAGAATGGCTTATGAAGCAAAGGACTACACAGCCCTGATCGGCATGCAGGGGTTCAGCGAAACGCTGCTGAAAAATCACTTTACCCTTTACGGGGGATATGTCACCAATACCAATAAGCTCATGGACATACTCAGCACGATGTTAAAGGAAGGCAAGGCAGGCACGCCCGAGTATGCCGAGCTCAAGCGCCGCATGGGTTTCGAATTTAACGGGATGCGGCTGCACGAGTACTATTTTGAAAACCTGGGGGGCAAGGCTGCCCTGGATAGCGGTGGCAATGCGGGCAAGAAATTGGCGCAGAGCTTTGGCAGCTATGAGAACTGGGAGAAGGACTTCAAGGCAACAGGCTCCATGCGTGGCATCGGCTGGGCCGTCCTGTACCAGGACAATCTCACGGGCACGCTCTTTAACCAGTGGATAAACGAGCATGAAACAGGCCATTTCGCAGGCTGCATGCCGCTTCTCATCATGGATGTTTTCGAGCATGCCTTTATGATTGACTACGGGTTAAAACGGGCTGACTACATCGAGGCTTTCTTCAAGAATATCAACTGGCCCGCAGTCGAGAAAAGGCTGAAATAATACAGGAATGGAGCCGCCAAAAGCGGCAAAATAATAATAGTAGAGGAGGAGTATCAGATGTACAATAAAATACTGGTTCCGCTGGATGGTTCAGATTTTGGGGAGTGCAGCCTGGAGCATGTCAGGGCTCTGGCAAAGATGGAGAAGGGTGTAAAAATCACTCTGTTATTCGTTCTGGAGCATCGTGAGGAAAGTGCTCTTCGCGCCTGGGTGGGTCCTGAAATCATGAAGGAAGCTGAGGAAAGGGGCAAAAAATTTGCCGGGGACTACCTGAGCAAGGTGGCGGCACGGTTGGGTGATTGCGGCGCCCAGATCGAGAAGGTGATCAAGGACGGATTCGCTGCCGATGTCATCCTGCAATATGCCAAGGATGCGGGCATGGACCTGATCGTCATGAGCACGCATGGCAGGACCGGCATTGTAA
>CAZTHJ010000156.1:0-3536 GCA_964613565.1 uncultured Dehalococcoidales bacterium
CTGCAGCAAATGAAGCCTGCCGCCTGCCTGATTAATGTTTCGCGAGGGCCTGTTGTGGATGAGGCAGCGCTGATTCATGCTCTGCAGGAACACCTTATCGCTGCCGCTGCCCTGGATGTATTCGTTAATGAACCATTGCCGGAGGATAGTCCGCTGTGGAATATTCCCAACTTGATAATCTGTCCCCATATTGCTGCCTATATCGAGGATTATAATGCGAGGGCGACTGCCATATTCTGCGAAAATTTACGACGCTACATGGCAGGCAAGCGGCTGAAAAATCTGGTTGACAAGAAAAAGGGTTTTTAATTTAAACTGAAAACCAAAAATACTGCACCCAATTGACGGATGCTGCAGAAAGGTGGGGATAAGAAGGGCAGTATCAGCGAGTCCTGATGCTGGCCTCGTAGCCTTTCTCTTTTAATGCCGCCAGCAGCTTGTCTGCGTTCTCCGATTCAATATGAAAACAGGCGTCCCTGGTATTCTGCTCTGCATTGTGCTCAAGGTGTATGCTGTTGAACTTCAACCCCTGGTTATTTATCAGAGTGACTATATCCTGCATGGCTTTGCCTTCACCGCCACCTTTAACCTCTATTCTTTTGCCCGGCATGCCGATGCCCAGCAAGGGGTTGATAATGCTGTAAAAAAAGTCGTTTGTAGTGGTTATACCCACAATATATCCTTCATCCATGACGATGAGGGAGCCTACTTTACGTGTTTGCGCCAGCGCTAACGCCTCTTCTGCGCTCATATCGGGACTAACCCAGACCACTTCCTTTTCCATGATATCCTTCACCGGTGTTTTTTCCAGCAGGTAGCTCAGCTCCCAGACCGACAAAGATGTAGCCTTGGAAGGAGACACACGCTCGACGCCTCTTTCAGTGACGATTCCGACAAGCTTTCCCTTGTCCACGACCGGCAAGCGCCTGATTTTATGCGCTGCCATGATGCGCTTGGCCTCTGAAATGCTGACATTGCTGGAAATGGTGACCACATTATGAGACATGATATCGCGGATTTTCATCTAATTTACCTCCACCCTGTCGCCGGGCACATATTAATATAAGTTATTATATCGCGCCAAAATGGCGGTATCAATACTATTTGGCAGAAAAATAATATATTATGTATTTAGCGAAAGGTAGCGTTTATAAAAATTATGGTAGAAGCGGACAGAATAGGCATACTGGATCTACCGGGAGACCTATTTGCTGGTGACCTGGTAGATAATTTGCCTCAAAGCGAGATAATACTGCTTGATACGGGGGCACTTAAAAACCTTTCGAATTATCGTGTCATACTTGACCGCTGCAGCTATCTATCCCCCTACCTCAGGGAAATGGTGAAATCTATATCTTTGCAGGGATGCTACGTAATCAATAACCCTTTTACGGTAAGTTTGAATAATAAGATCATGGATCTGCAGGTTTGCAGAAAGCTCGATATACCTGTACCGTCCACAATTGTTTTGCCTGAGGCCAGGCTGGCGGATGAGTTTACAATTTCTGCTGAAAATACTTCCTGGGAAAGGATAATGCATGCATTGGGCTTGCCTTTTATCCTGAAGCCGTATGACGGATATGGATGGGAGGATGTCCATGTTATTGAAGATGAAGCTCAATTCGATGCCTGCTGTAATCCTCCCGGGGTAGACCGGCTGATTATCGCCCAGCAATGCATCAAATACTTGAGATATTTTCGCGTATTTTGTATCGGTAAGAGTGAAGTATTGTTTACCAGGTGGGTTCCGCGTCCTTTTGATCAGGGGGAGTACTACTCATGTACGGGCAGAGGATCTGAGGCCGTTCTCGACGAGATAGCAGAGATGTCTATTAGTTTTAACTCATTTATGGACCTGGATATCAATGTGATCGAGTGGTGTATTGATGCTTCAGGTAAGCCCTTTTTAATTGATGCTAATAATGCTGTCCCCGATATCCCTGCAGAAAGGTTGCCGCAGGAATGCTATGGGTGGATACTGGACAAGGTGGTCAAATTAATCCGGCATAAACTGCAGGCTCCCATGCGAAATAACCGCATGCCATTCCAGATTTAGCCATCTGCTTTACGGGTATGTATATTTCAAATATAATGATATATAGATATCTAATTTTGCCTGTGGAATATTGCTGAGGGGAATCGGGAAAATAATATGTTTACGATTATACTGGCTGGTGGGCAGGGCCAAAGGTTGTCTCCTCTGACGAAAGACCGCTCTAAGTCTGCAGTTCCCTTCGGGGGGAAGTACCGCATCGTGGATTTTGTTCTGAGCAACTGCATCAATTCGGGATTGCGGCAGATTGCAGTACTGATACAATACCGTTCCAGTTCACTGATGCACCACATACAGGAAGGCTGGCATATATCCCTGTCCGGTTTTGGAGATGAATATATTCATTGCGTGCCTGCCCAGCAAAAAGACGGCAATTACTGGTATCGCGGTACAGCAGATGCAATCCGGCAGAACCTGGATATAATCACGGCGAAGAAAAAAGATCATACCTTGATCCTTTCAGGCGACCATATTTATAAGATGAATTATGACCTTATGCTTGATTTTCACAGGGAACATGATGCGGATCTCACCATGGCGGCTGTCAGGGTGAGTCAGGACGTTGCCATGTCCATGGGTGTACTTGAGGCAAATCAAAACTGGGAAATGATAGGCTTTGAGGAAAAGCCAGCTCAGCCCAAAACCATTGATGGGGACGCTGAGCGCTCACTAATCTCAATGGGGGTCTATATTTTTAAGACCTCCAAATTGATTGAAGTACTGCAGCGTAGCCACGACGACTTTGGTAAGGATGTCATACCCTATATGCAGGAAAACAATTATAAAATATTCATCTATGATTATGAAAGCAGAAACAGGATCAGGGACTATGTCGCTGAAGTGAGCGATGGCGTGCGGCATAAGGTGCTGGTCAAAAAGACCAGAGATTCGGCTTACTGGAGAGATGTGGGGAATATCGAATCTTATTATGAAGCCAGCATGGACCTGATCGGGATTGAGCCCAGCTTTAACCTGTACGGTGAAAAGTGGCCGTTCAGGACTTTTCAGCGCGAATTGCCCCCAACCAAATTCGTACTGGGAGGCATGGCGCAGGAATCCATTCTCTCGGAAGGCTGCATTATCAGCGGAGGCAGTATCTGGAGATCGATACTGTCGCCGGAGGTTATCGTGGAAATGGAAGCAGTTGTAGAAGAATCTATTTTATTTGATAAGGTTACCGTTGAGCCGGGTGCTAAAGTGCGGCGTGCAATTATCGATAAAGGGGTAACGGTATGCTCCGGCACCAGACTGGGATATGATATTGAGGCTGACCTGGCACGCGGCTGCACAGTGTCAGAGGGCGGCATCGTGATTGTGCCCAGGGATATGACCATCGGCAGATGCTAAAGTAATGCCTTGTAAAAAGAATATGAGAATGCTGAAAAACTCAGATTGAACCCCCTTTATCCCCCAGTCTTGGGGGAAATGGGAAGCTGGGGGACACCCCCAAACCCTCGGCAGGAAGGTTCCTGCACCTCTTTTT
>CAZTHJ010000157.1:0-3512 GCA_964613565.1 uncultured Dehalococcoidales bacterium
GGCCATGCCCCCTGAACCTGTTTTGCACCAGCTGAATGGGGCATATGAGATCATGGGCCTGGGGCTGCTGGCACCGGATGAGGTGGGGAAACCCGTACTGCATATGCATGCCAGTATGGGTCGCGGCGATAAAGCCCTTACGGGCTGCATTCGGCCCGGCATTTTTACCTGGCTGGTGGGCGAAGTTATTATTTATGAGATTACCGGAACAAAAGCCTTGAGAAAGATGCACCAAGACAGCGGTTTTGTACTGCTGGAAGTTGATTAATGTAAACCTGATTTATAATCAAGGTTGACATTTCAATGTGTGATATTTAGAATAATGCCCTATGCGCTCCCGGATTTTACGATTACTCAGGCAGCATGAGCATATATCTGGCCAAAGTATTGCCGCTGAGCTAAAGATATCCCGGGCTGCTGTCTGGAAACATATACAGGCGCTGCGCAGGGGTGGCTATCAGATTAAGTCAGCGCCGCGCTATGGTTATTGCCTGGTAAGCGTCGACGATCTAATTATTCCCGAAGAGATATTGCTTGACTTGAAGACGATGTCCATGGGCCAGCGAATAGTTTACTATGACGAGGTGGCTTCTACACAGGATGTAGCTGACAGGCTGGCGCGTCAGGGTGCTGAAGAAGGCTTAATGGTCCTGGCAGGAAAGCAGAACAGCGGCAGGGGCAGGAAAGGCCGCTCCTGGCTTTCTCCGTTTGAAGGCGGTGTCTATCTATCATTGATACTGAGGCCGGGGCTGCGGCCTATGAATGTAGTACAGATTCCCATGGTGGCCGGTGTGTCTATGGTAAAGGCTATCAGGGAAGTTAGCGGACTCCCCGCGCAGATTAAATGGCCCAATGATCTCAACATCGGCAGGAAAAAAGTTGCCGGCATACTGACGGAAATCAATTGCGAGCTGGACAGGGTCAACTACATCATCCTGGGCATCGGCATCAATGTTAATACGAAGGCAATATTACTGACAGTTGAACAGAACACCGCCAACTCACTTGCGGATGAACTTGGCAGAGAGATATCCCGCGTTGCCCTGGTGCGGAAATTCCTCCAGGAGTTTGAGCAGGATTACCAGCAGTTCCTCCATGACGGATTGAAAACTATGCTGAACCAGTGGAAAGCATTTAATAATACACTCGGTTCCGCCGTCAGGATCAGCGATGGGGAGGGGGAAATCAGGGGTGTGGCTCTGGATTTGGATGAGGAAGGATTTTTGCTGGTAAGGGATGAGGTGGGTGGTCTTCACAAGATAGTTTGTGGGGATGTTTCCCTGCGCCAGGGATGAAGCCGTCCCGAATGGAAATGCAAAAGAAGGCATTATGATCTATCTGGCTATCATCATTATCTATTTCATCATCATGGTGGGAGTTGGCATATGGAATCGCCGTATGTCACACACGGTGGAGAATTATTTTGTCGCTGGACGCAAGGGCTCCACCCTTCTGATTACGGGCTCCCTGGTGGCCACCATTGTTGGCGGTTCTGCCACCATCGGCATGGCCGGGCTTGGCTTCAGCAGGGGGCTGACAGGCGCATGGTGGCTGCTGGCAGGCTGTATCGGTTTATTTCTTACGGGTATTTTCCTTGCCGGCAGGATCAGGAAATATGCCCTGTATACATTGCCTCAGCTGGTGGAAAAGCAGTACGGTGCCACGGTTTCAATCGTCAGTTCCATCCTGATTGTAATTGCCTGGGTCGGGGTAATTGCCGGTCAGATTGTGGCCACGGGGCGGATACTAAGTGTTCTGGGTATGGGCAGCCCGCTGCTCTGGATGCTGATTTTTACCTTTGTTTTTGTTACATACACGCTGATAGGCGGGCAAAAAGCCGATATTACAACTGATTTCATGCAGGCTATTGTCATTTTCAGCGGAATATTAATTTCTCTGGTCCTGATCCTGATAAAATTGGGAGGTTGGCATGGACTGGTACAGGCATTGCCCGAGAACAGTTTCGCCTTTCCCGTCAGTTCACAGTTTAGTGGAATTGATCTTTTATCGTATTTGCTGTTAATAGGTTTGCCCTATGTGGTGGGTCCGGATATATATTCCAGGCTATTCTGTGCCAGAGATGAGGTTACGGCCAGGAAGTCAGCCGTACTGGCAGCGCTTATACTTATTCCATTTGCCTTTGGTATCACCATCATCGGCATGGGAGCATCAGTTCTTTTCCCGCAGATAGGGCCAGAGCAGGCCTTTCCTGTGCTGGTAAAGGAGTACCTGCCGCCGCTGGCCGGCGGGCTGGTGCTGGCAGGGCTGCTCAGCGCTACCATGTCATCTGCCGACAGCACCGTAATGAGTTCCAGCACTATCCTCACGCTGGATATAATCAAGCGTATCAGGCCGGGATTAAACCAACGGCAAATACTTCTGGTGGCTAAAGTGGGCATAGTTATCATGGGTATACTGGCGCTGCTGCTGGCCCTGCTGCTCAAGGGAGTGATTAATGCGCTGCTGTTTGCCTATACGGTATATACTGGCGGGGTTATTATTCCCGTGCTTTTCGGCTTTTTCAAGGACAGGTTTAAGTTGACATGGATTGGGGCGCTGGCAGCCGTCCTTGGTGGGGGATGCGCTGCACTTGCCAGCAAGCTGGGAAATATAGCATATCTTGATATGGGGGCAATCGGTATCAGTATACTGTTACTTTTTATTGTGAGTTATTTGCATAATATATATTCGGAAAAATTGAAATAGTGTATTGAGTGTATAGTATATACGGTACAAGGCGCAGTTCACCTGAAATTAAATAATAAAAAACAATGAAATTAGGAAAAATAGTATATGAATACTCTGATGGATGAAGCGGTCGAAATCATTAAAAAAGGCGGACTGTTGGCTTTTCCCACGGACACGGTATATTGCCTGGGGGCAGATCCTTTTAATGATGCGGCTGTGGGAAAAATCTATGAGGTTAAGCAAAGACCCAGGGATATGGCCCTGCCGGTGATTGTGGCTGATATGCGGCAGTTGCGGCAGATATGTACTGTTTCACCGCTGGCTGAGTTTCTGGCCGATGAGTTTTTCCCGGTGGGCTTTACACTGGTACTGCCCAAGTTGCCGTGTCTATCCAGTATAGTTACGGCGGGAAAAAATTCCGTAGCGGTACGCATACAGGATCATCCGGTGGCATCTGCAATAGTACGGATGTTGGGACATGGGGTTGTCGGTACCAGCGCCAACATACACCATTTGCCAAGCCCTATTACCGGAGAAGAGGTCAGGCAGCAAATCGGTGATAAAGTTGACCTGATTATCGATGGAAGATGTCCCGGCGGTGTGGAATCAACCATAGTGGATGTGACTGGCGATAAGCCCGTGATATTACGTCAGGGTGCTGTTGCATCTGCCAGGGTAGAGGCTGCCTGGGAAAGATATCTTAAGATGATAAAAGGGAGCGCCTAAAAACAGGAGAATTACCTAGTATGTATTACCCAGCCACCGACTTTGTAGATGTAGCTGAACTCGGCATGAAGAAAATTGCGGGTAAGGAAATTATCGTG
>CAZTHJ010000158.1:0-3499 GCA_964613565.1 uncultured Dehalococcoidales bacterium
TTTTAGAAGTTTTCGTCACGACGGAAAGGGGCCAGCGAATCTTCCAGGAAATCAAACTTGGCCTTCTTGCCAAGCTCTGTATCCAACTCTGTCGCGCGGCAAAAAGCCTGGTAGGCCTCTGCAGCCTGCCCGCTGAAACGCAGCGAGACGCTTCTAATGCCCCAGGCAAAGGCCATTTTGGGATCAAGGCTGATAGCTTTATCGCCGGACTTTAGCGCGTCGGCGTATTTGCCCTGCCTGACCTGCGCCAGGCTCAAGTTAAACCAGCATTCGGCATCTCCGGGCGTAATTTCAACAGCCTTACGATATTTTTCTTCAGATTCCCCAAATTCCTTGTGCAGGAGCATGACATTGCCCAGGTTGAGCAGCGCGTTCAGGTTCCCCGGGTTTAACTCAACAGCCTTCTTGTAGGATTTTATGGCTTCCTGGTGGCTGCCTGGATCATGCATGACCCAAGCCATGAACCTGTGAACCACCCCGCGGTTGTACCAGGCATCCGAATGGTGGGGGTCCAGCTTGATGGCCCGGTCATAGGCTGCCACTGCATCCATATATCTGTCCAGCTTCCTAAGGGCTACGCCCTTGAGTACCATTGCATTGGCATTTTCCGGTTCTGCCTCTATGGCCTTTTCCGCCAGTTTCAGTGCGTCGGCGTTATTATCTTTCCTCAGCATCATGGCAATATCTTTTAACGATGCGGTATCCTTTTTTGACATACAGTACGCTCCTTGTTATCTTTCATTGTTTACCGGTCTACCAGATCGAGGCCGGATATATGATATTTATAGCCCTTTTAGGACATTCCATCCAGCATATTCCACAGAACCAGCATTCCTCTGGATAAGACACGGCCGGCTTCTCTCTCTCGTCATCCCAGGTAAACACGTCCTGCGGACAAAGGTCGTAGCATTTTTTACAGCCGATACAGCGAGCCTGATCAACCTTAGCTGCCATGGGTCCCCTCCTGTTTGACATATTCCGGATGTAGATCCGGTATCTCCCTGACTTCCAGCAGGGCTTTGCCGTTTTTCATACTCTGGAATGTTAGCCTGCTGTTCCGACCCGCGTCCTGCTCCGTGTAATCAGTGCGGATAAAATTCCCCCTGGATTCCCTGCGTTCCAGGCAGGCCTGCATGTGCAGTTCCGCCAGGTCCATGATGTTGCGCACCTCCAGACAGCGCATCAGGTAGTGCGGGTTTTTAGCCATTAGCCTGGGCAGGAACTCTCTTCGCAGTGAATTCAGCCTCCTTAACCCCTCCCTCAGTTTCCCTTCGGATATGGCCATGCTCACATATCGCTCACAGATATATCTGATGGCGCATTCCAGTTCCATAGGCTCCGTACCATCCTGCACCGACAGGGGGGCTATGGAGAGCTGCCGGCAGCTCTCCACCTGGCCCTCATCGATGACAGGTTTGGTGGACGCACTTATATATTTAGGCAGACTGTCTGCGGTAAGCAGGCCGCTGATGATGGCTGAACCGCAGCCCCCCAGGCCACAGCAAGCATCCCCGATCACGAAAAGGCCGTTCAGCGAAGTCCTGAAGTTTTCGTCTGCGTTCAGGCCGGCGATGGCCGCGAAGTTCAGCGGTTTATTCTCCATCAATTCATAGCGATGGGTGCGTGGGTTAAACCCTCTGTCCGCCCCCAGCTTGAGTGAAATCAACCTTTCATCCGCCATGGTAACCTCGGCCCGCCTTATATAATCCTCTGGAAAATGCTCAACACTGCAGTAAATCGGGTCAAGGCCGCGCCGTTCTATATCCCTGTAAACGCCGGCCGTGGGGAAAGGTATTTCCTCGCCCGTCCAAGTCAGCCACTTGCCCCGTATCCCGTCGCCATGGTCGATCACACCGAAATCCAGCGTAATGTCATCCCTGCATCTGAAATTCCAGGCCGTGCCGATATCCATGTTGATAAGTTCGGCCCCTGCACGGTAGGCCGCGGCATAACCGTCTCCTGAAATTGCGCCGGGGGCGCCGTGGTACCTCATTTTATACTTGTAAAACGACGGTGTTTCGGGGTCATAACAGCGGGCAAAACCACCTGTCGCGATAATCACGGCGCTGGCCCTTATCACGATAAATTCACCCGTGCGTGTGTCCACCGCGCAGGCGCCTGCAACACCATTTTTATCGGTCAGGAGATCAACGACCATGGTACGCTCCAGCACGTTGACTCCCCTTTTTCTTACAATTGAGGCCAGCGTCGGCTTTACATCCAGCCAGTGCACCCCCAGCATGATTTTGGCCCCGAACCAGCCGTGTCGTACCCAGTGGTACTCGCCATTATCCCATTTCATCTCCAGGCCCATTTTTTCCATCTCCGCCAGTCCCCACCAAGCTTCCTTGCCCAGCCTGTAACCTATATTGGCGTTGACAATGCGGCCCTCACCACACAGCAGCTTGTGCCGGCCCTGCCAGTACTTAACGTAGTCAAGCACGCTCACACCTTCCCGCGGGAAATCCATGACATGGTCCATACCCACACCGGAATGGCCGCTACGGTCAGTCTTGGCTTTTTCCACCAGCGTGACCCGCAGGCCTTTTTCCGCCGCCTTGGCAGCAGCGGGACATCCCCCTACACCTCCACCCATGACTATCACGTCTGTCTCAATTACCCTGTCTGCCAGCTTGTTCAAATTCATTTCGCCCCCCCTCTGCCTTTGCCCTGCATCAGCTTGTTCCAGCGGTTTTCTACGTCCCTGGTGTCTTCCTCGTATTTCCGTATAACCCCTTCTTCGAACTCCTGGTCTCCGTAGCGTATTGTTTTTGTGTATTCGGGGATGACCTCGCGCGCGGCAGCCCGGTAGCTGATATCCTTTTCCTCGGCGCGCTGCTCAATCAGAAGCCACAGCGGGAAAGCGAATTTATCCTCGTAGTGCTTGTCGGACATGGGTTCGGGCATTTAGCACCTCCTTTTAATGACGCTTCTCATTTGGGATTGCAACCTGTAATAATAAGGCCTGCTGAAAATAACATGAATATTAACATGAACATTGACATGATGCAACTATACTGGTATCCTATTGCAGTTTGTCCGCGCTTATTTAAAATAGGGGGAATTGTTATGAAATTACTTGCGCTTACCTGCGGCAGGAAAATGGCTAATTGTGAGGTCCTCACCAAAGAGGCGATGATGGGAGCTGAAGCGCTGGGAATGGATGTCGAGTTCATACGCATGCAGGACCTCAATATCAGGAGCTGCAAAATATGCTGGCCCGCTCCCTGCATGCTGAAAGGGCACAAAGGGTGCATAATCAAGGATGACGCGGCTTTTCTTGCCGATAAAATCCTGAGTTGTGACGGCCTGATCATCGCAGCGCCTGTATACTCCCTGACCCCGCCAGGTCAATTGCTGGCCATCCGCGACCGGATCATGGGCCCCAGGGTGGACGTGGCGTCCTTTGCCGAGGTCAAGAAGATGCAGGGCACCGATACCAGGTTCCGGCAAAAGATGTTCATAGACGACAGGATCTTCAAAAAGAGAGCCGGTGCCT
>CAZTHJ010000159.1:0-3492 GCA_964613565.1 uncultured Dehalococcoidales bacterium
CGAGGACAGGCTTGCCGCCGTGGTCTCAGCCGGGGTGTGGGTGCCGCCGGGGACTGCATGCAAAAACTCAAGGCAACAGGCATCGCCGATACGGTAGTCTGGCTGGTAAAGCAAAAAAGACCGCTGTTTGCCATCTGCATCGGCCTGCAGGTGCTGTTTGCCTCCACCGAAGAGGGCGGCCTGCACCAATGCCTGAATATCATCCCCGGCCATGTACGACGCTTGCCTGCGGGTCTGAAAATCCCGCACATGGGATGGAACGAGGTCAGGCAGGAGATAAAACACGCCATCTTCAAAGGCATCCCGGACCGTACTCATTTCTATTTTGTACACAGCTATTATGCAGATCCTGACGACAGATCGGTAATTGCAGGCAGCACAGACTATGGCATTAATTTCTGCAGCATGGTGATCAGGGAAAACCTGATCGCCACACAGTTTCACCCGGAAAAAAGCGGCGCAGCCGGTCTGCAGATGTACTCAAACTTTTTACAAATGGCTCTGGAAAAGGAGTAAATATGTGGAATAAAGAATCGATCCAAACTAAATACCTCATCATAGGTAATTCTGCCGGCGGTATCGGCGCTGCCGAGGCCATCCGGGAAATCGACTGCATTGGCAGGGTTATCATGGTCACAGATGAGCCGTACTTTGCCTATTCCCGCCCGCTCATAGCGAAGCTGCTCACCGCTGAACGCAATCTGCAGGAGATATACTTCCGCTCACCTCAGTTCTATGCTGAAAGTGGCATCGAATTGATGACCTCTGTACGTGTAGAGCGAATCCTGCCTGACGAAAACCTGGCCATACTCCACGATGGGCGGCAGATCGCCTGGGAAAAACTGCTGCTTGCCATAGGAGGCAAACCCATAATTCCTCAGGTTGAGGGCATTGACCTGCCGGGCGTATTCCACTTCATCAATATAGATGACGCAGAGAAGATTGCAGGTTATCTTAAAGATGTCAAAAAGGCCGTGGTTATCGGCGGAGGGTTGATCGGCCTGAGCGTTAGCGAAGCCCTTTATAAAAAGGGTGTCAACGTAAGCATTATCGAGATGAGAGACCGGATATTGAACACCATTATCGATAAAACCGGCTCCGCCATGGCAGCCGAAGCCATAGAGAAAAAAGGGTTAGAAATAGTGGTTAACCATACGGTAAGCTGCATAGAGGGCAAACACAGTGTCAAGGCCGTAGTATTGGATGACGGCAGGGGTATTCCTTGTGACATAGTTATATCAGCAATAGGCGTGATGCCACGCATGGAGCTGGCGGCAGAGGCGGGCCTGAAAACCGGCAGGGGCATAATCGTAGAGCAAAATATGGCAACAAGCCACGCCGACATTTATGCCTGCGGAGACGTAGCCGAAGCTTTTGATTTTATAAGGGAGGCTAAAGGTGTAATCCCCATCTGGCCCAATGCTTATATCGGCGGCCGTACCGCTGGCTACAATATGGCAGGACAGCAGGCGCAATATCCGCACTGCACCGCGATGAACTCTTTGAATTATTTTGGCATAAACCTGGTCAGCGCGGGTGTTGTGAATGCCCCTGAGGGAGAAGGCCATGAGACTATGAGCCAGCACAAAGCTGACCTTTACAAAAAGATCGTAACGAAGGACAACCGCATTGTCGGTCTCGTTTTTGTCAACGATATCGAGAAATCAGGCCTGATTTTCGGGCTGATGCGCGATAGAATAGATACGGACGGGTTTAAACAGTTTTTACTTGATGACGATTTCGGGCTGTCGTACTTGCCTACCCTGTTAAGGCAGCAGCATCTGGGCTATGCTCAGAATACCAGCGCAGATGCACTGCTTGAAAACAAGGAGAAAGTTCTTGCCAGGTAGGGTCAAGGGAGTAAAAGAGTGCTGGATTTGAAGAAAATCAACAATCCTTATAATGATGACAAGGTTATCTCGGCCTGTTCTATCTTCGGCATGATGGATACTTCCGGAAGTGTATTTTCTGGCAGGGATATCATTACAGCCATAGCCAATATGCATGTGCGAGGCAATGGGCTGGGCGGAGGCTTCGCTGTTTATGGCCTTTACCCCCAGCATGCTGATAAATATGCCTTTCATATCATGTTCCAGAGCAGGGAGGGCAAGGGTGATACAGAGTCCTTTCTGCATAAGAATTTCCATGTGGCCAAATCAGAACAGGTCCCCATACAGCCCTGTGCCGCTATCAAAGATGCACCCATGGTCTGGCGTTATTTCGTTGAAGCAGGCCCGCATTTCTGCCATGGCAAAGCCGAGGCTGACTATATCGTGGAAAAGGTAATGCAGATCAATACCATGATCCGCGATTCTTTCGTTTTCTCCAGCGGCAAGAATATGGGTATATTCAAAGGAGTAGGATTCCCTGAAGAGATTGCCGAATATTTTGCACTGGAGCATTACAGCGGTTACCTCTGGACGGCACACGGCAGGTTTCCCACAAACTCACGCAGCTGGTGGGGAGGCGCTCACCCCTTCAGCATACTGGACTGGTCCGTGGTGCACAACGGAGAGATCTCATCTTACGGCACCAACCGTCGCTATCTGGAACAGTTCGGATATCTATGCACACTTGAGACCGACACAGAAATCATCGCCTATGCCGTTGACCTGCTGCTGCGCAGGCATAGCTTGCCCGTGGAGGCTATGGCAAAAGTATTTTCAGCTCCGTTCTGGAACGTGATAGAGCGTATGCCGCAGGTAGAAAAGGACATGCATAGCGCCTTGAGGCAGGTGTATGGCAGCCTGCTGCTGAACGGGCCTTTTACCATTATAATCGCCAACGGGAGCCAGATGGTTGGATTGACCGACCGCATCAGGCTGCGGCCGCTGACAGCCGGGATAAAAGGCAACATGCTGTACCTCTCTTCCGAGGAATCTGCCATCAGTCTGATCTGCCCGGGGCTGGAGCAAATATGGATCCCCATGGGCGGAGAGCCAGTAATTGGTAAGCTGGGCAAGCTGCCGCTCAATCCACGCGCCAAGAGCCCGCCAGCCAGAGTAAAGGCTGGCTGAAAGAAGGATTTATTCGTTATGTTGACTAAAAGAATCATACCGTGCCTGGATGTCAGCGGCGGCAGGGTGGTTAAAGGTACCAGTTTTACACAACTGCGTGATGCCGGTGACCCGGTGGAACTGGCTGCCTTCTACTATAAGGAGGGGGCAGATGAGCTGGTCTTCCTAGATATCGGCGCCACTCCTGAAGTGCGCAATACCATGGTGGATGTGGTGGAACGCGTTTCGAAACAGGTCTTTATACCGCTTACGGTAGGCGGCGGACTGCGTTCCATAGTGGATATGCGCCTCATGCTGGAAGCCGGCGCTGATAAGGTCAGCATCAATACCGCCGCCGTACATAATCCACTGTTGATCAGCGAAGGTGCAGAGAGATTCGGCTCCCAGTGCATCGTGCTGGCCATCGATGCCATGCACCATACCGAAAAGGACAATTTGAAGTGGCTGGTTTGCACCCATGGAGGCAGGAAACCCA
>CAZTHJ010000160.1:0-3490 GCA_964613565.1 uncultured Dehalococcoidales bacterium
TTTTTGCCATTCTCGTGCTTAAGCACGAGAATCCCTTCCACACTACCTGATTCAGCGCGTAGCGGTGAATCGCATCATCAGCACTTAATCAAAAAAGCAGCCATCCAACATCCTGGACAATAGCGACGATGACAGTTTGGGGGTATTTTCCCTCGTCATGATGAAATAAACATCCCTCCCTCTTTGTAATCCTCAGCGCGCGCAGATGCTCTTTGAGATAGGGGCAAACTGGACAAATCCCCGCTTCATGCATTAACATTGTACTAAACTGAAACCTCATCTAAGATTGGATTCAGTATTTTCATTTATCAATTAAGAGGTTAAGAATAATGCTTGGCAGCCCTGTGGACTATATGGAATACGCCCTCTCGCTGGGTGAGCTGGCGCTGGGCTATACCAGCCCCAACCCGGCAGTAGGCGCGGTCATCGTGCGGGACGGCATGGTGGTAGGGCTGGGCCATACGCAGCCGCCGGGCAATGCCCATGCCGAGGTCATGGCGCTGCGCCAGGCCGGACCCATGGCCAGGGGCGCTGTTATGTATGTGACCCTGGAGCCCTGCTGCCACCAGGGCCTTACTCCACCCTGCACCGATGCCATTATCGAGGCAGGAATCAAGAAGGTAAATTTGGCCATCATTGACCCCAACCCACAGGTCAGCGGCAAGGGCGTACAGCAGTTGCGTGAGGCCGGCATCGAGGTCACCGTGGGTGACCACGAGGAGAAGGCCAGGGAGATCAACGAGGGCTATATCAAGTATATTACAACGGGCTATCCCTTTGTCATCGCCAAATTTGCCATGAGCCTGGACGGCAAGATCGCCACGCGCACGGGAGATTCCCGCTGGATCAGCGGAGAGGACGCCAGGGACTACGTACACAGGATCAGGCGCACAGTGGATGCCATCATGGTGGGAGCTAATACCGTTATCATGGATAATCCCAGGCTGTCTGCACGCGGCAGCAGCGATAAAGTGGTACGCACCCGCTCTCAGCCGCTGCGCGTCATCATAGACGGCAAGGGCCGCACGCCCGTCGACGCGCAGATTTTTACCGAGCCGGGTGATACTCTGGTGGCCGTGGGCAGGCCGCTGGAGCACAGCCGGGCTGTTGCCTATACACAGGCCGGCGCCGAGGTGGTCGAATTTGAGGCAAAGGACGGGCTGATCAACCTCAGCCTGGTGCTGGAAATGCTGGGCAGGAAGCAGGTTACCTCCATCCTCGTCGAGGGGGGCAGCGTGCTTTTCGGCTCCTTATTTGATAACAATCTGGTGGATAAGGTGCTGGTATGCATCTCACCCATGATCATCGGCGGCTCCTCCGCGGTATCCGCCGTGGGCGGCCAGGGCATCTCGTCTATTGCCGCGGCCATGCACCTGCAGAACCTGCGCATGAGCATGCTGGGCGGCGATATACTTCTCAGCGGCTACGTGGACGGGAAATAATGTTCAGCGGCATTGTTGAGGAGATCGGCAGCATCAGGCAGATCGCAGGAGGCAAGCTCAGCGTGGCTGCCGTAAAGGTCATGCAGGACCTCAAGCCGGGGGACAGCATCGCCGTCAACGGCGTCTGTCTTACCGTAACGCTGCTGGAAAAGGACTGCTTTTATACTGACCTCATGCCGGAAACGCTGCGCCGCACAGGCTTTGCCTCTCTGCATTACGGTGATGCGGTCAACCTGGAAAGGGCGCTGACGGTGGGAGGCAGGATTGGTGGGCATTTCGTGCAGGGGCATATCGACGGCCAGGGCAGGATACTCTCCCTGGTGCCGGATGGCGAGGCCGTCATCATGAAAGTCGGCATAGAGCCGCAGCACAGCAGATATATAGTGGACAAGGGCTTTATCGCCCTGGACGGCGTCAGCCTGACCGTGATAGACCCGGGGGAAACTGCTATTTCCGTCTCGCTGGTCAGCTTCACGCGTGATGGCACTACCCTGGGCAGGAAACGCCAGGGCCACATGCTCAATATTGAGCTTGACATACTGGCCAAATACGTTGAAAAATTAGGCCGGGCAAATAATACAGAAACTGTACTTACCTCTTTTCTACAGGGTCAGCACAGGGATACGAGGTAAAATTAAACATGACTCTAGGGACTATACCCCAGGCTATTGAGGAGCTCAAGGCCGGGCGCATGCTCATCATCGTGGACGATGAGGGTCGCGAAAACGAGGGCGACTTCGCCATGGCGGCCGAGAGGGTCACTCCCGAGGCCATCAATTTCATGGCCAAGCACGGGCGCGGGCTGGTCTGCATGCCCATTATCGGAGAGCGGCTGGAGGAACTCAAGGTGCCGCCCATGGTGCAGGAAAATACCGCGCCGCTGTGCACCGCTTTTTCCGTCTCCATAGAGGCCAAGAATTATGTTACCACCGGCATCTCGGCGCACGACCGTGCTGCTACGGTGCGGGCCGTCATTGACCCTGCCACCAGGCCCGAAGACCTGGCGAGGCCGGGGCATATGTTCCCCATCGCCGCGCGCAGGGGAGGCGTATTGGTGCGGGCCGGGCATACCGAGGCCGTTGTGGACCTGGCGCGCCTCGCTGGGCTGTACCCTGCCGGCGTCATCTGCGAGATTATGAACGACGACGGCACCATGGCCAGGCTGCCGCAGCTCAAGGAGATCGCCCAAAAGTTCGGGCTAAAGATGATCAGCATCGTGGACCTGATTTCCTACCGCCGCCGCACGGAGAAGCTCATCCAGCGCGTGGCCGAGGCCAAACTGCCCTCCAAGTACGGCGAATTTAACATGATTGCCTATAAAAGCAGTGTTGACCCGGATGAACATATCGCCCTTATCAAGGGCGATATCGATAATGGCAAGCCCGTGCTGGTAAGGGTACACAGCGAGTGCCTAACCGGCGACGTCTTCGGCTCGCTACGCTGCGACTGCGGGCAGCAGATAGAGTTGGCCATGCAGAAAATCAATGAGGAGGGCAGCGGCGTCTTTGTCTATATGCGGCAGGAGGGCAGGGGAATTGGTTTACATAATAAGATCAGAGCCTATGAGCTGCAGGACAGGGGGCTGGATACGGTGGAGGCCAATATAGCGCTGGGCTTTGCCCCGGATCTGCGCGATTACGGCATCGGGGCGCAGATAATGGCGGATCTGGGGCTGCACAAGATCAGGCTGCTTACCAATAACCCCAAGAAGGTCATCGGCCTGGAGAGCTACGGACTGGAGATCGTGGAAACGCTGCCGCTGATTACCCCGCCCACGGCTTACAATGCCGACTATCTGGAGACCAAGCAGAAGAAGATGGGGCATGTGCTGGATATGGGCGGTATCGTTAGCGGAGGAGCTTCAGCCCCGCCCGGGGAGGGCGCCAAATAGATGTTGACGGCGGGGTTTTAACCCCGCCTGGGTGGTAGGGCGAAACCCCTGCCACTAATGTAACGGCGGGTCTTTAGACCCGCTGCGGGACAGATTAATATTCAGGGAGGTAACCATGGTAAAGCAATATACGAGGTCGTTTGAGGGCAACCTGCTG